>JAZBOM010000447.1:0-5920 GCA_036351205.1 Thermoleophilia bacterium
GCACGTGAGGCCCGCGCTGCCGAGGCCTCCGCGCCGCTGACGTCGCCGTCCAGTGATGGAGCTATCGGCGGCACTTCGGGCAGGCGGTCGTCGCGTCGCCCGTCCCGCTCCTCTGCGAGGCGCCCCTCGGCCTCGTGCACCGCCACCAGGTGACGCAGGGCGGTCACCGCGGCGTCGGTCTCGTGGTAGACGGGGACGCCGCTCTCGCGCAGCGCCGTCGCGGCCGGGGACCGCGGGTAGGTGCTGCAGACGACGACCGGTGTGCCGGAGCGCGCCGCGGCGGCGCCGATCCTCCGCGCGCCGTCGCGCTCTACCGCGACCTGCTCGGTGAAGTGGGCGAAACGCGCACCCCAGTAGCCGAGCTGGCCGACGGCGAGCACGGCGTCGACGCCGTCGGCCTCGACGAGAGCATCGACGACCGCCCCGTAGGCCTGCGGCTCCACGGTGCCGATCGCGAAGTCGAAGGGGTTCTCGCCGACGCTCGACGCCAGGGCGGCGCGCACGCCGGCGACGACCTCCGGCCCCAGAGGGCCGACGTCGAGGCCCGCCGCGGCCGCGACGTCGGCCGCGAGGCCACCGTGGCCGCCGCCGTCTGAGACGACGGCGAGGCGGCGACCGCGCATCCGGCGTCCGGGCAGCAGGCACACGGCCGCGTCGAAGAGCTCGCCGATCGTGGTTACACGGACCACACCGGCGGCCAGACAGGCGGCGTCGAGCACCGCCGCGTCGGGTGCCAGCGAGCCGGTGTGCGAGCGCGCCACGCGCGCGCTGGCAGCGCTCCGCCCGGGGCTGAGCAGCACGACGGGCCGGTCCGAGGCGACGAGGTCGCGGGCGGCCCGCGCGAAGGCGCGCCCGTCGCCGAGGTCTTCGGCGTACACGGCCACCACGCGTGTGGGCTCGTGGTCGACGAAGGACTCGAGGACCTCGGTGATCGTGAGGTCGGCCTGGTTGCCCAGCGTCACGTAGCGCGAGAAACCGACACCCTGCTCGGTCGCCCGCATCACCATCTCCTCGCCGAGGCCGCCGCTCTGCGAGACGAAGGCGAGGCCCCCGGCCGGCAGATCCAGGTAGGCGACCGCCTGCAGGCCGCTCGCCGTGTCGGCGACGCCCATGCAGTTCGGCCCGATCATGACCGCGCCGGCGGCGCGCAGGCGGGCGACGGCGGCGCGCTCGCGCGCCTTGCCGCCGGCGCCGGTCTCGCCGAGTCCGGCGAGGATCCCGACGAAGGCGCGCGCGCCGACGGCGAGCCCGTCGTCGAGCGCCGCCTCGAAGGCCTGCGCCGGCACGGCGAGGATGACCATGTCCGGCGCCTCGGGCAGCTCGCGCAGGGAGCGATACGACTCGCGCCCCTGCACGGGCCCGCCGCGGTGGTTGACGAAGAAGAGGCGGCGACGGTCGTGGCCGCGCGCCAGGCGCGCGGCCACGTCGCCGCCCCACTTCGAGGCGTCGCTCGAGGCGCCGACGACGGCGATCGAGCGTGGGTCGAAGAGCGGCGTGAGATCACGCCCTCGGCCGGCGTCGCGAGCGCTCATCGCACGCCCTCGGCGGCCCGAGGGCCGCTCACCGACGGGCGCGGGCCTGCCCCGCAGACGCGTGTGGCGCGGGGCGCTCGCCGGCGGCGTCGCCCCGCGCCACAGCCTGTCCAGAAGGCCGTCATACGGCCTCGCTCACCAGTCGGAGAAGCCCTGGTTGTACCAGATCTTGTCGGTGCCCTTCTTGGCGCGCTTGTTCCAGCCCTTGGTCTTGGGCTCCTCGTCGATGCGCGCCCGCACGTTGTCGGCCACCTGCTTGACCTTGGCCTTCTGCTCGTCGCTGAGAACGTCCACCGTGTCGACGTGCGTCTTCACGCGGTCGAGGTTGGTGGTGCCCGTGTACCAGAAGCCCCAGTCGTCGGCGAAACGCCGGGCGATGTAGCCGACGTTGACCTTCTTCTCGTCGTCCTCGCCGAAGTCGGCCACCGTGAACAGGTACTCGATGTCCTTGAGGTCCTTGTCGTTGATCTCCCAGATCTGCAGCTTCTGCAGCAGGATGTCGGCCTGCGAGACGCTGTAGGGATCGAGGTCGAGGCGGCCCGCGTAGTCGACCTCGTGACAGTAGCTGAGCTTGTCGAAGAACACGTCGATCATGGGGACGGCGCCGCCGAAGTAGATGTGGCGGGTCTTGCCCGAGACCATCATCGTGTGCAGGTCGGCCTCGTAGCCCATGTCCTTCATGAAGTCGATCATCTTCTTGCGCGTCTTGCCGTACGACGCGTAGTCGATGTCGGTGAAGTAGCGGTCGCCGAGGCGCTCGAGCTTGGCGTACAGGTCGACCTGGTCCGGGAAGTAGTAGTGCAGGGCGAGCGGGCCCATGACGCGCAGGTTGATGCCGCGCTTCTGCCCCTCCACCGCCAGACGCTTGCCTTCTTCGAGGAAGACCTCGGGCTTGGGGTACTGGTCGAGCGGGATGTCCTTCGGGAGGATGAACTCCTTCGCCATCTCTCTATCGACCCCCTTTCAGGCTGGGTGCTGACACAGTCGCGGTACGGAGGGAAGACGGCTCACCCGGAGGTGAACACGTAGTCCTTCACCTTCTTCTTGTCGAGCATGATGAGCACACCCTTGAGGATGCCCTCAGAGTACTCGCTGCCGGGGTTGATGAGGAGCGTGCGCTTGGCCTTCTGGGCGCCGCGCGACTCGTGGATGTGCCCGTGCAGCCCGAGCAGGGGCTGGAACTCCTCGATCACCTTCTTGGCGCCGATCGACCCGGCGTGGATCTTCTCGTCGGCGGCCATCGTGAGGTTCTCGTCGAGCTTCGGGCAGAGGTCGAGGGAGTACCCGTGCGGCGGCACGTGGAAGTTGAAGATCGAGGTCTCGTAGTTCTTGACCAGGCCGCAGAGCTCGTAGAGGTGCTTCTCGAGGTCCTCCTCGCTCATCTCGCGCGGGGTGTCCCACGGCGTCGGGTTGGAGGCCGAGCTGGTGATCATCTCGTGGCCGGCGAGGTCGACGACACGGCGGTCGCACGGGTGCACGAGCTTGGCCGCGTCGATCATGTCGTCGATCACGAACCAGTCGTCGTTGCCGGGCGCCATGTACATCTGGAAGGGCTTGCCCTCGAGACGCTCGTCGGCGAGGTCGAGCCACTCCTGCACGCGGTCGAGCACCAGGCGCTTGAAGAGGGCGTCGATCTTGGCCGGGTCGGCGCGGGTCTCGTCGAACTCCTCGCGGGTCTGGTGCACCCAGTAGTACCCCGCGTTCTCGGTGGTCTTCTTGATCGCCGCGAGCTCCTCCTGCCCGTTGATCTCGCGGTACTGCCCCATGAGGGTGCACTCCCACTGCTCGCTGCCCTTGGCGACGAGCGGCACGAGGACCTTGCCCGTCAGGTCGCCGAGCAGGATCGCGACGTCGACCCCGTAGATCGGCAGGGCGTTGAGGAACTTGCGGTAGCAGACGTTGGAGCCGTGGATGTCGGTGACGAAGAACAGCTTGATCATTGACACTCTCCAAAACGCGCGGGGAGCGGGAGCGACGCTCCCGCTCCCCGCATTGGTATTACCTACTCACTCAGGCGGCAGCTCGCCGTAGGTCATCGACACGTCGACGCCCACCTTCTTGCTGCGCGCGGACCAGAAGAAGTACCAGATGATGCCCGCCACCCAGACACCGGCGAAGAAGATCACGCCGGTCGTGGTGAAGTCGCGCAGGTCGGGCATCACGAAGAAGAAGTAGAACAGGATGGCGAGGTAGACGATGTCCACCAGCGCACCGATGGTGACCACCGGGATGCCGAGGATCTTCCAGTTGCGGTACGGCGACGCCTCCCAGATGCCCCGAGCCCTCTTCACGTAGGGGAAGAGCAACGCGGAGATGGCGGTCACACCGAACACGGTGACCACCTCGAGCCCGGTGACCGCGAGACCCGCCAGCGGGCTGTCGGTCCAGAAGATGTACAGCGCGATCCCGAGCTCGCCGAGGGCGAAGCACAGGATGTGGTTCTTCACCGGCGACGCGAAGCGCGGGCTGATGTCGGTGAACCACTTCGGGCCCATGCGGTCCATGCCCCAGGCGAAGAGGATACGCGGGAACGCCAGGTACGACAGGGCGACCCACCAGAGCGCGAAGGCGATGAACGAGCCCGCCATGAGGAAGCTCACGATGCTGTTCTCGTTGGCCACGCGCGCCAGACCGACGAAGCTCGGCAACCAGGGCAAGGTGTAGCCGGTGAGCTCCTCGTTGTTGTCGACCCACGAGGCGGCGCTGAGGAACTGGAAGTCGACCATGTTGTACAGGGCGATGGAGGTCCAGAGCATGAACGCGCCGGGCACGAGGATCGCGAACAGGTTCGCCAGCATGATGGTCTTGTCGGGGCGCTTCACCTCGCCGGCGATGAACGTGATGCAGTAGCTGTAGGCGAAGAGCCACGAGCCGGCCACCATGACGCCGAAGGTGTCGTACCAGTTCCACGTGGTCGGGAAGGCCTCGATGCCGGCTTCGGCCGCGGCCGCCACCTTGAAGGCCTCGTAGTCGAGCGAGCCGTACTCGGCGGCAAGCGCGTTCCACGCGTTGGTGAAGTCGCCGCTCGAGGTCGTCGACAGCACGATGGCGATGACCGCCGCGCCGCCGATGCCGAAGATCATGACGACCTTCTGCGCGCGGGCGAAGATCTTGATGCCGAACACGACGAAGAGGAAGGCGATGATATTGGCCACCGTAGCGACGACGAAGGCGCTCCAGGGCGTGGAGGCGAAGTCGGCGACGGCATCCCACCCCAAGAACTGCGACATCATGACCAGGCCGGGGTCGGCCACCCACGGTGCCAGAACGTAGATCCACATGATCCACACGAAGGCGTTGCCGAAGCTCTCGGCGATGCCGATGATCGGGTGGATGATGCGTGAGTTGTAGATGTACTCGCCGCCGGACCTCGGCATCGACCCGCCGAGCACTCCCCAGACGATCGGGAAGCCGATACCGGCCAGGATCATCGAGATGACGGTGGCTAGGATGAGGTTGCCGCTGTAGTACACCCCGAGGCCCCAGCTGATCATGGCCCAGATCGAGGGCGTGAGCCCCTGGTTCATGAAGCCGACGCCGAAGGCGTCCCACATCGAGAGGCCCCGGACGAGGCCGCTCGCCTTGCGGGCAAAGGCTAGCTCTTCGGCCACAATTCCCCCTTGTTCGCTACTGCGTCGCGCCGGCCGGCGCCTGTGCGCCGCGGCCGGCGGTCTGACTGAGACGCCTGACAGAAGACCGGTGGTTCAGCCTGTCGCCCTCCCTTCTTCGGCGGCCTCGACGGGGACGTGCCATTGGTACACGTCCTTGAGCTTCCACGGCACCATGTAGGTCTTGGTGCGCGTGACCCCCGGGATCTTGCCGATGACCTCGTTGACGAAGCGCAGCAGCTCCTCGGTGTCGCGGGCGTACACCTGAAGGCTCAGGTCGCCCTCACCCACGGAGCCGGCCACGTAGCTCACCGTGTCGAACTCGACGAGCTGTGCGGCGACGTCCTGGAGCTTGCCGGGCGCGACGTCGACCAGCACGTCGCCGATGACGCTGAAGCCGACGGCCTGCGGGTTGACGATGGCGCTGATGCGGATGACGCCGGAGCGGATCAGCCGCTCGATACGGTAGCGCACGGCACGCTCGGAGACGTGCCCGATGCGACGCGTGATCTCGGCGGACGACATGCGCCCGTCCTCGAGCAGCAGCGTGACGATCTTGCGATCGATCGTATCGAGACTGAACGGCACCCAGACCCCCCGGTCCACACCGACCCCGACTGACGTGTTATTACGACACCGGGCGGACCGCCAAGTCAACCCGTGAAGCGTCAGATGTGTCGGATTCGGCAACGATGGAGCATCCCTCGTGTCGCGAAACGACGCCGGAACGCGTCGCAATGACCGAGGCGGCAAAAGGGCGGGGCGGCCACCGGCCGCCCC
>JAZBOM010000448.1:0-3582 GCA_036351205.1 Thermoleophilia bacterium
CCGCCCGCGGGCGCACCGTCCCGCCCCCGGCCGTCGACCGCGCTGTTCCCGGCCGTCGACCGCGCCGATCCCGGCCGTCGACCGCGCCGTTCCCGGCCGTCGACCGCGCCGTTCCCGGCCGTCAACCGCGCCGTGGACGTTGCCTCGTCACCCCTTGAACGCGGCGGCCGCGGCTTCAGACTTGAGCGGCCGCGGCTTCAGACTTGAGCGGCCGCGGCCGGCCGACGCAGGCATGCGGGCGGCCGTACCCCGGCATCCGCCGTACCGAGGGGTCCGCGTGTCAGAGCTGATCGACCAGATGCAGGCCTCGCTCCGCGCCCGGCACTACAGCCGGCACACCGAGCGCACCTACTGCCGCTGGGTGCGGCGCTTCGTCCGCTTCCACGGCCTGCGCCACCCCGCCGACATGGGTGAGGACGAGATCAACGCCTTCCTCACCCACCTCGCCGTCGCCGAGCACGTCAGCGCCTCGACGCAGACCCAGGCGCTCTCCGCCCTGCTCTACCTGTACCGGCACGTGCTCGGCCGCGAGGTCGGCGAGCTGGGCGAGCTCGTGCGCGCCCGGCAGCCGCGCCGTCTGCCGGTCGTGCTCACCCGCGACGAGGTGCGCGCCCTCCTCACTGCGCTCGACGGCGATGCCTGGCTCATGGCCGCGCTCATGTACGGCTGCGGGCTGCGGCTCATGGAGTGCCTGCGCCTGCGCGTCCAGGACGTCGACTTCACCCGCGGCGAGATCACCGTGCGCGACGGCAAGGGCGGCAAGGACCGGGTGACGATGCTCCCGGCGGCCCTCGTCCGGCCGCTCACCGTGCAGATCGGCCGCGCGAAGGCCGTGCATCGCCGCGACGTCGACGAGGGCTGGGGCCGCCTCGAGCTGCCCGACGCCCTGGCGCGCAAGTACCCGCAGGCGGCGACCGACTGGCGCTGGCAGTGGGTCTTCCCCCAGCAGCGCCGCTGGCGCGACGCGCGCAGCGGCGGGCAGGGCCGCCACCACGTGCACCCGACCTGCGTGCAGCGCGCCGTCGCCACGGCCGCGCGCCAGGCCGGCATCGCCAAGCGCGCCACCTGCCACACCCTGCGCCACTCCTTCGCCACGCACCTGCTCGAGTCGGGCTACGACATCCGCACGATCCAGGAGCTGCTCGGCCACAAGGACGTGAGCACGACGATGATCTACACGCACGTGCTCAACCGCGGCGCCGGCGGCGTGCGCAGCCCGCTCGACACGGCATGACTCCGGCGACTGCATCCTCCAAGGCGCCGGACGCGTCCCAGCCACGACTCGACCTTGGCATGAGTTAGCATATCTGCTAACCTTGCATCATGCGTCCATGCCGTTTCGCGTCGAGTACTTCAACGAGCGCGTGCTCGCCGACATCGAGCGGTGGCCGGTCGGCATCCTTGCCGACTATGCGCGGCTCGTCGAACTGCTCGTGGAGTTCGGGCCCGACCTGCGCATGCCCCACACGCGGGCTCTGGGCGACGGCCTCTTCGAGCTGCGGCCCCGCGGTCGCGAGGGCACCGGACGCGCTCTGTACTGCTACCTCACGGGCAGGCGCGTCGTCGTGCTCCACGCCTTCATCAAGAAGACAAAGGCCACGCCGAAGCGCGACCTCGCGATCGCCCGCCGACGGATGAAGGAGGTGCGTCATGGCTGAGCGCGAGTACCGCCCGGTCGTCCACGACCACGACGAGTTTCTCGCCCGGGCGATGAAGCGCAAGGGCTTCGCCGAGGCCTACGCCGAACGCGCCGAGGAGTACAGGCTCGTCCGCGAGCTCCTGGCCGCTCGCGCGAAGGCGGGCCTCACCCAGGAGCAGGTGGCCGCCTCCATGGGCACCACGAAGAGCGCCGTCTCCCGGCTGGAGGGACTCGGCCGGCACTCGCCCTCCGTGGAGACGCTCAAGAAGTACGCCCGAGCGGTGGGGTGCAAGGTCGAGGTCCGTCTCGTCCCGTCCCCGCGCGCTGCGAGTGCCTCCACTCGACAGTCGCTGCGTGACCCGGAGTGAGCTTCTCAGCGCCTGTCATCGGGGCGCGCGTACGGGCATGCGACGATGGCGATAAGGACGCCGGATCCTGTGGTAGCATTGTTGTGCTACAGGCGACACGGAGGCGTCGTGACACGCGGACTGAAGCTGCGCCGGGCAGGGGGCTCGATCAGCGCCACCCTCCCCAAGGACATGGCCGAGCGCCTGCACCTCGAGGCCGGCGACACGGTACTCGCCGTCGAGACCGAGCGCGGGATCCTGCTGACGCCGTACGACCCCGACATCGAGGAGGCACTCGCCCTCGCCGCCAAGGTCGGCGGGAAGTACCGCAACGCCCTCCGCGAGCTGGCCAAGTGATCGGTGAGCGATGATTCGCCGGTGGGCGACGATCCCTCGCTCAACGACGAACCCGCGGTGAGCGACAAGCCGTCGGTGGGCGACGAGGCGTCAGCGCCTCGCTGGGTCGACCGCCTGGTCGTCGAGGCGGTACAACTCGACCTCATCCGCGAGCACGGCGGCATGCCGGGACTGCGTGACGAGCACGCCCTCGAGTCGGCACTGGCGCGGCCCCGGCAGCGACACGCTTACGAGCCGGCGTCGACGCTGCCCGAGCTGGCTGCCTCCTACGCCTACGGTCTGGCGAGGAGCCATCCCTTCCACGACGGCAACAAGCGCATCGCCTTCGTCACCATGGCCGTCTTCCTCGGTCTCAACGGCCTCGACCTCGACGCGCCGGAGCCCGAGGTCGTGGCGGCGATGGTCGCCCTCGCCGCTGGCGAGATCGACGAGGCCGGGCTGGCCGCCTGGGTCGGCTCGCGGGTCATGCTGCGCCGCACGCCGGAGTGCGACGAATGACGGCTTCTGCAGACCGCAGAAGTCCCACAGGAGCTCAAGTCGCAGCGGCCAGACAACGCTCCGTGCAGCGCTTCCTACCTTCACTCGACCTGCGGTGCTATCCTCGTGAGCTGAAAGGGCCGGCAGTGTGAAGGACACTCCCACACTGCAGACTACTTGTTGGACAGAGCTGGGTCGGAAGGGTCGCGGTCACAGGAAGGGGCACCATGGAATTGCTGCGTGCTGCTGAGGGACAGGCCGTTTTCGTCTGCGTGAGCACCATCAAGCCTGACCGAAGCGACGACTTCAGGCGCTACATCGACGAGGTCAAGGCGCCTGCCGTGCGTGCCACGAGGCCCGAGGCGCATGCGTCGGTGCGCCTCCTCGAGCCCTCACAGCCCAACCCAGACGGCACGTGGACGTTCATCTGGCTCATGGATCCCGTGGTCGAGGGCGAGGACTACGATATGGAGCCCATGTACGAGGCCTTCTATGGGCGAGAGAATGTGGCCGAGCGGATGCGGGAGTGGGACGAGTGTCACGCCTGCGAGCAGGTCTGCTATGAACTCGTGCAGACCACCTGGTGAGCGCCGTTGAGCCCGTCCAACAAGCGCATCGAGCAGAACGCCAGGAGGTCTGCCGCACGGCGGTAGGTCAGCCGCGTCTGCTCATGCACACCACGTTAGGTGACACACCGAGAGGTTGAGGGAACCTTGGACGAACTGACGTACCGCCAGGCAATCGTCGATGAAGAACACCTGC
>JAZBOM010000449.1:0-2494 GCA_036351205.1 Thermoleophilia bacterium
CGCGCACCGGCGCGGAGAGGGCCGGAGGGGCCGGCCGTGACGGCCGGCCCCTCCGGCCCCTGTCGCGCACCGCGGCGCGCCTCAGACCCGGCTGCGGCTCAGAGCTCCTGGAGCTCCGCGGTCAGGTACTCGAGGGTCTCGGTGGTCTCCGCCACACGCTGGCGCAGATCCTCCCGCACCATGGTCAGGTTCGCCTTGAGCCCGGGCAGCGCCGCTTCGCAGTCGCCCGCCTCGAGGTACATGTACTCGTCGATGCAGTCGGGCAGCAGCGACGGCGCGCCGAGCGCGCCCCAGGTCACGTGCTCGTAGTCGAGCGCGTGCCGGGCGAGGTCGGCCTTGCAGACCTCCGGGCTGAAGAGGCTCGCGTACCAGTTGATGCCGACGTACCAGCTGATCGCACGCATCGCGACCGTGGTGTTGCCGGCCTTCGCCGCCTTGATCGCCTGCTTCAGGTAGATGGCGTCGATCACGGGCTGCTCGTGCTGGTACGCGGTGAAGTCCCACGAGTCCCGCCCCGTGAAGCTCTCATTCACGATCTTCTCGAGGTAGATCAGCATCTCGTTGACCTCGGCGACCTCACACTCCGGGACCTTGTCCTTGCGCAGGTTCCACTTGAGAGCGGCGTGGCGGAACCTCTCCGCCGCCCGCTTGAACGCGTTCGCCGCCTTGCGGTCGACGCCGGCGCGCACGAGCTTGCCCGGCTTGATCGTCTTGATGAGCTGGGTGCCGCGGGCGCGCAGATCGTAGGGCAGCACGCCCTCGTCCAGGCCCTGGAGGACGCGGTAGTTCCACTTCGCGATACCGCCGAGATAGCCGTGGTCGACCAGCTCCTTGGTCTCGAAGTCGGTGTGGTAATACGTGTCGTACCCGGGCCCGCCGGCCGACGTCGTGACCGTCGGCACGCCGCAGGCGTTGAAGCTCCACTGGTCGGTCCAGGTGCTCGGCGTCGGCTCGACCACGACGTCGTTGGGCAGCACGTCGCTCGAGGCCTCGGCGACGGCCTCGAGGAAGGGTGCCACGTCGGCCGCGCAGCGAATGAGGAAGTCCGCGTCGGACTCGGCCATGAGCTCGATGTTGAGCATGAAGGCGAGCTCGCCGGCCCACTCCGGGTGCTCCTGGGTGATGGCGTACCAGGCGCCGATCGCCCAGTCGTACCAGCAGTCGGTGTAGCCGTACTCCTCGGCGCAGGTGAAGAGGAAGATGGTGGTGCGCTGCGGCTGGACACCGCTCTCCATCATGGCCCTGGCGGTGAGCAGCTCGTTGGCGACCGCGCCGGTGTCGTCGAGGCCGGCGCGGAAGTGCACGTCGAGGTGCGAGCAGAGCAGCACCGGCGCCAGCTCGGGATCGGCACCGGGCAGCACGCCGACGACGTTGTAGCCTACGCCGCCGTCTTCGGCCAGGGTCATCTCGACGTCGCTCCGCATCGTCGCCTCGACCGGACCGGCGTCGAGCTGCTCCTTGAGCCAGTCGCCGTCGGCCTTCGCCACGTAGACCATCGAGACCCAGTCGTCGTCGTACTCGGCGTCGTTGCCGCCGAGCGTCTCGTCGTTGAAGGCGTACCACGGGAAGGTGTTCTCCCCGTACGTCATGACCACGCCGGCGGCGCCGCGGAGCGTGGCCTCGTGGCCGACGAAGTTGAGCCAGATGTCGTCGAGCTCGATGTCGCAGAGGACGAGCTTGCCGGTCACGTCGTCGACGGCGTCGAACTCCTGCCTCGTGCCGGTGCCGACGTAGACGAGCGGCGCCGTGATGTCACCATCGGTGCCGGGCACGCCGGCGAACGACGAGGCGACGATCTCGCGCACGCCGCCCTCGGCCTCGGGATCGTCGACGAAGACCCGGGCGCCCTTGAAGTCCCAGGCATCCACGGGCACGGGCTCGAGGCGGACGTCGGACAGACCCATCGCCTCGAGCTCGTCGCGCACGTAGAACGAGGCGTCCTGCTCGGCCCACGAGCCGGCGATACGGAAGCCGAGCAGCGGGTCCGTACCGAGCGCGGTCAGGTAGTCCTCGATGTCGACCGTGTAGCCGTCGGCGACGAGCTGGTCGACCGTCTCCTCGTAGGAGAGCGCGCTCGCCGCGGCGGGCAGTAACAACAGGGCCACACACGTGAGGAAAATCGGGATGGTCAGACGCTTCACGGCTCCCCCCCTTGTCGTGGCGCGACGGGCGCGAGCGGCCGCGCCGCACCGTCATCCTCCGCCCGGCGACTTCTGCCGGTTCCGGTCTTCAAAACCTACCGTCGCGCCCGACAGGCGGTCAAGGCCGGCGACCGGGTGTCGCCAGTCCTGACAACGCACTGACGCGACGGTTCCCTGCGGCCGCGAACGCCGGTAGAGTCGGAGCCATGGACTGCAACCAGGAGACCAACCTCACTCGATGCACCTGCACGTACGAGCCGTGTGCGCGCAAAGGGGTGTGCTGCGACTGCGTGCAGTACCACCTGCGCATGCGCGAGCTGCCGGGCTGCGTCTTCGACGCCGACGGCGAGCGC
>JAZBOM010000450.1:0-3373 GCA_036351205.1 Thermoleophilia bacterium
AGCGCTAGCGCGGCCACGTGCCGGCCCCCGGCGCGCCCCCGGCCGCGCATCGCCCGGCCGCGCCGGCGCCCCGTCGACCGGGCGCCGCGCCGTCGCCCGCCCTCTATCGCCGGCCGGCGCGTCCCTCGACGTAGGCGACGATCGCCCGTGCCTGGCTCTCGCCGTCGAGGCCCGCTTCGCCGAGCACGACCTCACCCTGACCGCTGCCCAGGTAGTGGCCGTGGCGATAGGGGTACAGGCTCGCCGCGCGCCCCTCGTCGGAGCGCACCCAGCGATACAGCGTCGGCAGGGTGAAGCCGGTGATGCCGATCGCCTCGGCCGCGCGCTGCTCGGGGAAGACGGCGCGTCGCCGTTCCTCCGGCAGCAGGTCGAAGAGCTCGGCGCTGGCGACGTAGTAGACCAGCGCGTCGACGCCCTTCTCGGCCAGCAGCGGCAGCGCCTCCTCGACGAAGGCGTAGGTGACGGCGCTCTCCTGCAGGACGACGGTCACGTCGGGTTCGCCCGCGGAGGGCCGCAGTACGTAGACCCCGGCGGCGGCGGCCTCGGCGGGCGCGAGCCCGAGCGCCGCGCGGTCGAGCACGGTCTCGCTGGGCCGCGTGACGAAGGCCGAGATGAGCGCCGGCCGGCGGGCGAGGGCCGTCGCCACCAGCGGCCAGATCTCCTGCGGCTCCCATGGTGTCAGTGAGATGGCCGTCCTCGCGGGGAAGTTCTCCTGCAGCAGCTGCAGGGGTTGAGGGTCGGCGTGCGTGGGGCCGTCCTCGCCGGTCTTCAGCCCGGCGTGGCCGCAGACGAGGATCATCGGGTCGTAGGGGTCGCCCGAGACCGCCTCGCGCGCCTGGGCGCCGATGGCGTGAAGGCGTGAGGCGATGTGGCTCAGAGGGGCGAGGAAGGCGCCGTACGAGGCGCCCACCCCGATGTGCTGCCCGAAGCTCGAGATGCCCGAGAGGACGCCGCTGATCGCGTCCTCGCAGATGCCGCCGACGGAGAGCAGGCGCGCCTCGGGGTTTGTCTCGGCGTTCCAGAGCCCGGCCGGGAAGCCGTCGGCGATCGCGCTCACGCTGGTCGAGCCGAGCAGGTCGGCGGCGGCCGTGAGGAAGGCGCCGCCGGACTCGCGGTTCAGCAGATGCAGGCAGCGGGCGAGCTCGGCGCGCAGGGTCGTCGAGGCGCCGGGAGTGAGGCGCAGTTCGTCGGGGATCTCGGTCGCCGAGGCGGCGGCCACCTCGTAGGCGGCCGCGACCCGCGGCGCGCCCGCACGCGGCCGGCGGCCGCGGCGGTCGAGCCGCGCCTTCGCGGTCGCGAGCCGGGCGCTCATCGCCGTCGCCGTCGTACCCCACTCCTCGATGCGGTCGCGGACGAGCTCGAGGGCGCTCCAGAAGCACTCCTCGAGGGCGGCCGGAGCGTCGGCGCCGCGCCTGCAGCGCGGGTCGGCGGCGTCGCAGGTCGGCAGCTCGACGGGCGCCGCTGCGCTCGCCGCGGTCAGCTCGGCGAGCGCCGCGTAGAAGCCGTCCGAGCAGAGCTTGTGGCCGGCCCCGTGCGAGGCCTTGCCCTCCACCCCGTACTTCCAGCCCTTGAGCGTGCGGTAGACGATCGCCGTCGGCTGGCCGTTCTCGAGGGCGAGCGCGTGACGCTGGGCCGCGATCACCTGGGCGAAGTCGCGGCCGTCGGGCACGTAGACGACGTTCCAGTCGTGCAGGTAGAAGAGCTCGGTCGGCGTCCACTGCACGTAGTCGCCGGGCTGGGCGCCGTCGCGGCAGACGTGCTCCGAGTCGATCGACGCCTGGTTCCAGTCGAGGTGCAGCACGACGTTGCCGAGCGAGGCCGTGCCGGCCGCGGCGAGGGCCTCGCCGACGCGGCCCGGCGTGAGGCCGCCCTCGCCCTCGACGATGTGCACGCGCGGCGCGTCGGCGCCGTAGTAGTCACGGGCCCCGAAGGCGAGGCCGATAGAGCTCGCGACGCCGACCCCGGAGGCCCCGGTCGAGAGCCGGACGAAGGGGGTGGTGGGAGTCGGGTGGCCGTCGAGCGCCTTGGCGCCGAAGCGCGTGAAGAGCGGTGTCGCGGTGATCGGGTTGCGGCGGAACCCGAGCAGGTCCTCGAGGCGCAGGCGCTGCCTGGTATCGGCAGGCAGGAGCTCCGGGGCGGCGACCCGGGCGAACTCGTCACGCAGCGCCCACATCGCGTAGAGGCCCATCGCCTTGTGACCGGCCGCGTAGGAGACGAGGTCGGCGTCGTCGCGGTCGGGGTCTGAGAGGTCGTACTCGAGGCCGTCGAAGAGGATGCCGGCGACGAAGCGCCCCGAGGAGATGGACCCGCCGGGATGCCCGGACATCGGCACGTAGTTGTAGAGCAGGGCGCAGAGCGAGCGGTAGAGCAGGTCGAGCGTCTCGAAGTGGGACAGCTCGTCGGCGGTGAGGGGGCTCGCACCCTTCGTCAGCTCCTCGACGATGTCTGCGTACACGCCTCGTCTGGGACCGAATGCGAAGGCCATCCTGCCTCTCCTTTCGCCGGGCGTCGTGCGCCCGGTCGGCTGCCTGCGTCACCTCGAGATGGATCCGGCCGCTGTCGGACCGGGACCGCACCCGGCCGCCGGTCCGGCTCGGCCCCGGCGGCCCGCCCGAATCTTATGCTGTGGCGTCATGGGCGGCGACCACCGCGGAACTGCGGTCGAGGCGCACGATGCGACCGGCGCGCGGCGATTCGGGCTCGAGACGACCGTGCGTCGCTCGCGGGCATGACGGGCGACGCGGTCACCACCACCACGGCAACGACCGGCCCGGCCCGTCATCGCCCTTGATCGTAGGCCGAGGGCGCGAACGACTTCGGCCCCTGCTCTCGCGGGCGACCGCCCGCCCGAAGTCCGGGCCGCCCTCGACGCGGCCCGAGGCCGGGGCCGGGTGCGCTGCGTCGCCGCGCGCGGGGCGGCCCGAGGCGAGGAGGGCCCCGGCCGAGGTCAGCGCGGCTTCAGGCCGAGCTTCGCGCGCGCCTCGTCAGGCGTCGCCGCGCGCGCGCCGAGGCTCTCGACGATGCCGATCGCCTTCTCGACGAGCTGCGCGTTGCTCGCCGGCACGCCCTTGCTGAGCCAGAGGTTGTCCTCGAGCCCGACGCGGACGTTGCCGTCGAGGAGCACGGCCTGGGCGACCATCGGCATCTCGAAGCGCGAGACGCCGAACGCGGACCACACGGAACCCGGCGGGAGCATCTCGGCCATGGCCTTCATCGCGTGCGGTGTCGCGGGGGCGTTGCCGATGACGCCCAGACAGAGCTGGAAGTACGGCGGGTCGTCGAGAAGACCTTCGGCGTGCAGCAGGCGGGCGATCTCGATGTTCCCCAGGTCGAAGACCTCGAGCTCGGGTTTGACGCCGAGCTCCTGGAAGCG
>JAZBOM010000451.1:0-7120 GCA_036351205.1 Thermoleophilia bacterium
CCCTGGTTGCCGTGCTCGCAGCTGCTGCGCTCGCCGCTGCTCTCCCCTCCCCACGGGTCGAGCTCGACGATCCGCGCCGCGGCGACGAGCTCGCGGAGCCCGTCGTCGGCGAGCGCCGACGCGTCCGCGGGCCCGAGACGCACCATCAGCCCCGCGGCGAAGGGCCGCAGCTCGGCGGCGTGCAGGCGGGCGCGCGGTGCCTCGACGACGACCAGGGTGCGCGTCTTCAGGTCGTGCGCCTCGTCGGCGTCGGCCGACGCCTGCAGGTAGGCGAGCTCGAGCGTGACGCCCTCGTGCAGAGGCAGCGGGCCGACGACGATCGGCATGTCGAGGCGCAGTGCGCGCAGCTCCTCGAGGCGGCGACCGCCGGGCTCGCGCAGCAGCACGGCCGGC
The DNA here is from genome assembly GCA_036351205.1 of Thermoleophilia bacterium. Classification (GTDB taxonomy): domain Bacteria; phylum Actinomycetota; class Thermoleophilia; order UBA2241; family UBA2241; genus UBA2241. The sequence goes on from JAZBOM010000451.1 coordinate 394, forward strand.
AGCTTGCGCACGATGTCCCAGGTGGTCGAGAACTCCTCACGCAGACCGTCGTTGGCGGGGTGCGTGATGGCGGCGTGCGAGAAGTACGAGCGCCAGTAGCCGTGGTGCCAGGCGGCGCCCACGGTGAGCGGCTCGCGCCGGTACCGCTCCTTCAGCAGCTTGTCGACGTCGAACGAGGTCATCTCGAGGTGCGGCAGCGAGCGCGAGGCGCGCGCGTAGAGGGCGAGGAAGCGCTGCCCGCGCGTAGCCCTCGGCAGCGCCCAGAAGCCCTCCTCGTCGACGCCGGCGCGGCGCAGGAGGTGCGCGACCAGGCGCCCGGCCCGCCCGGGGTCGCGGACGGCCTCGCCGGCGGGGTCGGCGACGTAGCCGAGCAGGTCCTCCCACTGGTCGAGGCGGGCTCGCGCCCGCGCGGCGCGCCCGTCGGCGGGCGCGCGGCGCGCCCGGGCGAGCATGGCGACCAGCTCGTTGCTCAGCCGCGCCACGACGGCACCCCCCAGCGATGGTCGATCGGCGCCGCGCCGGCGCGCGCGGCGGTGGCGCAGCCCTCCGCCGGCGCGGCGGCGCCCGGCACGACCACTCCCTCGAGCGTCTCGGACTCCTCGAGCGTCTCGAACTCCTCGAGCGCCGCCAGCCAGTCGTCGGCGGGAGCCTGCACGACGCGCAGCGTCTGCCCCCCGTTGCGGCGGTTGGCCGGGCAGACCTCGACGCAGGCGCCGCAGCCGATGCAGCGTTCGTCGTCGCTCGTGATGCGGCGCGGGTCGTCGTCGTGCTCGAACTCCAGGTTGGCGCCGGTCGGGCAGACCGGGACGCAGGCGCCACAGTGCAGGCAGGTCGCGGCGGGCCCGTCCTCGTTCTCGGCACGCAGCACGTGGAACCGCACGACCCCGGGCAGGGCGGCCGGGGCGCGGCGCAGGTAGAGTCCCGGCCGCACGTCGAGGAAGCGTTCGCGGTAGCCGGACGAGCCACGGACGGCGGCGAGCAGGTCGGCGTGGCCGTCGGTGCCGGCGGACCGGCGCCCGTCGACGAGCTCGTCGAGACAGGCGTAGACGTCGAGGTGGGCGATGCCCGCCTGGCAGACCTCCTCGCAGTTGCCGCAGCGCAGGCAGAGCTGCAGGAGCGCCGGCGTGGCGCCGCGGCCGTCGGCCCCGGCGCGGGCGAGCTCGGCACGGTGGACGAGGGTCTGCGGCAGGCGCACGCGGGCGGCGTCGTAGACCGGGCAGACGACGTTGCACTCGCCGCAGTTCACGCAGTGGAGCGGCCGGTCGAGCGGCGACGGCGGCGCCACGCCGAGCGGCTCACCGTGCCCGCGCGCGGGCCCGGCGAGCAGGCCGGCCAGGCACCGGGCCGCGCGGCCGGCGGCGGCCGTGGCGGGACGCTCCCAGAGCCGGCGCGCGACCCGCACGCCGGGCGCGTAGACGGCGCCGACGAGCGCGCCCGCGCGCCCGCGCAACGCGAGGTCCACGACCACGCCACGGTTGACGAGCGCCTGCGGGTCGAGGGCGCGCTTGACGGTGCGCAGGCGCTCGAGGCCGGCGTCGCCGAACTTGGCGGCGGCGAACGGCGCCTGCCAGCGCCCGACGACGTAGGGCCGGCCGCGATGACGCGCGACGGCGAGGTCGACGAGCACCGGGGACACGGCGAGGTCGAGCGTCGCCGCCGCCGTGCGGTGGTCGGTCAGGTAGCCGGCGATCACGAGCGCCTCGCCGCCGGAGAGATAGTAGACCTCGGGGTCGAGCTCGACGCCGGCGGCCCGCGCCAGGGCGACGGCCTCCTTGAGGTAGGCGCCGACCCGCGTCGCCGGCAGGCGCACCTCGGCGGCCAGCATGCCGGGACCGAGGCGCTTGGTCTGCTGGGGGCGGAAGCGCTCGGCGGCGAAGCGCAGGCTCTCGTCGGCGAGCGCGCCGGGCGCGCCCGGCGCCTCGCCGAGGCGACGGGCCATGGCCCGCGCCGCGGCGAGGCTCAGGAAGTCCATGTAGAGGTAGGCGACGGCGCCGTCGTCGCCGGCGGCGAGCGGGGCGCCCAGCTCGCACGGGCCGGCGAGGCGCTCCCACGGCATACCCTCGCCGCCAGAGAGCGCCGACGGGCGGCGGTGCCAGGCGCGCACGTCCTCGTCGGCCCACACGCGGCGCACGTGGTGCACGAACGGACGGAAGACGAGCTTGAGGTTGGCCGGTCGCGGCAGGCCGCGGCCGGCCCCGAGGCGTACCCACTCGACGGCGGCGAAGGCGTCGCGGAGCGAGTCGAACGGCAGGAGCAGGGCGCCGATCTTGGGCCGCCGCCCGACGGCGACCACGAGTTGCACGACGGCGCCCAGCACGCCCTCGCTGCCGACGAGGTCGGCGAGGCCGAAGGGCTCGAGGCCGCGGCCGCGGAACCAGGCCTCGGCGGCGTCGGCGCCCACTTCACGGTGGCCGCGGCGCGGCGCCTCGGCCGGCACGTCGAGGCGGCCGTCGGCGTGGAAGCGCACGAAGTCGCCGCAGGGCAGCACGACGTCGGCGGCGCGCACGACGTCGATGGCGTCGCCGGGCCCGAAGCCGTTGAGCCCCGAGGCGCCGCTGACGAGCCAGCCGGCGAACGTACCGCCGAGGTTGGAGGAGTAGACGGGCAGGGCGAGGCCGTGGTCGGCGAGGCGGCGGTGGATCTCGCGGAAGCGCGCCCCGCCGCCGATCACGCAGACGTCGTCGTCGGGGTTCACGTCGATGTGGTCGAGGCGCGAGAGGTCGAGCACGAGGCCGCCGTCGTTGGGGACGGCGCCGCCGAGCGCGCCGGAGGCGGCGCCGCGGATCGTGACCGGCACCCCGTGCTCGCGCGCCCAGGCGAAGGCGACCTCGACCTCGGGCGCCGAGAGGGGCAGGAAGACGAGATCGGGACGGGCGCGCGTCAGCCACGCCGTGAACGGCACCCCGAGGTACACGTTCTGGTCGCGCTCGGCCTCGCGGCGCAGGGACGCGTCGGTGACCAGGCGGTCGGGGAGCGAGGCGAGCGCCGGCGCACCCTCGTCGTGGAGTGCGGCGACGGCGGCCTCGAGGGCCACGGCCATCGCCAGCGTGGCGGCGGGGCAGTCGCGCGCCGCCGGGGAGAGACCGCCGTTGATGTACGCGTGCAGGTCGGCGATCGCCGGGCGCGGGCGGGTGTCGGTGCTGCTCGGGAACGAGGAACGGCGGGGATCGCCGCCGCCCGGGGAGGGCGAGGGGCGGGCGTCGGCGCTGCCGGGGGAGGAAGCGGGGCGGGCGTCGGCGGAGGGTCCTCTGGTGTCGGGGGAGGCGGGCCGGACCGGGGCGGTCATGCCCGCCGCCGGCATGGCGGAAGTGTCTCAGTCGGCGAACGCACCGTGGGCATCCTCATCGTCTGCGTTGGACTGGCGAAGGCGGCGCCGCGCGCCGCCTCGTCCTGCAGTAAACCGGCCCCGGCGGACGATGTCAATCTCACGCCGGGCCACCCGGCAGCGCCCGCCCGGGACGTCCCGTCCAGCGGCGGCGCGCTGCTGCTCGCGGCTCGTGTCGGCGGCTGCTCGCCGCGGCGTGCTCGGGTATCCTGAGTCCCGTCCCCGGTGAGGAGCGCAGCGACCGCGTGAGCCCGTCCCCCAACGGCACAGAGCAGCCCGTCGGCGCGACCCCCGGAGCGGGGGCCGGCGAACCGCCGGTGCGCAGCCTGAGCGACGCCGAGGCCGCGCGCCGCCGGGCCGCCGGTCAGGGCAACGACGTCCAGGTGCACGCCGGTCGCACCTACAAGCAGATCGTCCGCGCCAACGTCTTCAACTTCATCAACAACCTCTACTTCGGCCTCGGGATCCTCCTCGTCGCCCTCGGCCGCTACCTCGACGCCTTCGTCGCCGTCGGCGTGATCCTGGCCAACACGCTCGTCAGCCTCCTCCAGGAGATCCGCGCCAAGCGCACGATCGACCGCATCGCGATCCTCACGCGCCCCAAGGCGACGGTCGTGCGCGACGGCGCCGAGCGCGAGGTCGACCCCTCGGAGATCGTGGTCGGCGATCTGCTGCGCCTGCACCCCGGCGACCAGATCGTCGTCGATGGGCGCGTGCGCGGCGAGGGGCGGCTCGAGGTGGACGAGTCGCTCCTCACCGGCGAGTCCGACCTCGTCCTCAAGACCGACGGCGACGCCCTGCTCTCCGGCAGCTTCTGCGCCACCGGCGGCGGTCACTATGAGGCCGAGAAGGTCGGGCTCGAGAGCTTCGCCAACAAGCTCACCGCCAAGGCGACCAGCTACCGCCGCGAGCTGACGCCCCTTCAGCGCGAGGTCTACCTCATCATCCGCACGCTGCTCATCGTCGTTCTCGCCTTCAACGTCCTGGTCTGGAGCCGCAGCATCAGCGAGCACCTGCCCTTCGTCGAGGGCGTGCGCATGTCGACCGTCGTCGTCGCCCTGATCCCCAACGGCCTCGTGCTCTCGATCGCTCTCGCCTACGCCCTCGGCGCCGTCCGCATGCTGGGCAAGGGGATGCTGATCCAGCAGGCCAACGCCGTGGAGTCTCTCTCCAACGTCGACGTCCTCTGCACCGACAAGACGGGGACGCTGACCTCCAACGTCATCACCCTGCACGAGATGACGCCGGTCGACGGTGCCGAGGAGGACCTCGAGATCCTGCTCGGCGACTACGCCGCCACCACGACCGACGTGAACCGCACCGTCGAGGCCCTCGCGAGAGCCTACCGCGGCATCCGCCGGCGGCCGTCGAGCGAGGCGCTCTTCTCCTCGCGGCGCAAGTGGAGCGGTCTGACCTTCGAGGAGGGCGCCCTGCGCGGCACCTACGTGCTGGGAGCCCCCGAGGTCGTGGGCGCGGCCCTGCCCGACGGCGTCGGCTTCGTCGCGCCGGCGGACGCGCCGGTAGAGCCCGAGCCGGCAGCGGACGCCGAGGAGGCCCTCGACCCGGGCGCGGTGCCGGCCTGGCAGGAGCCCTCGCGCTGGGACCTGTGGCCGTGGTCGCGCCGGCGGTCAGGCGGCGAAGGGGACGCAGCGGTCGAGGGCGGCTCCGTGGGCGACGCGGCGGCGGGTGGCGGCGCGGACGCCGCCGCTGCGGCCGCCGCCGAGCCCGAGCAGCCGGCCCTGTTCGGCGACGATGCCCTGAGCTCCCCGGACGGCACGATGGGCGGCGAGACGCGCGGCACGCACTGGCGCGAGCACGCCGCGCGCCTCGCCGCCGCCGGCTACCGCGTCCTCCTCTTCGCCGCCGCGCCCGAGCCCGTGGCCTTCGCCGACGATCCCGAGCTGCCGCCGGGCCTGCGCCCCCTCGCCGTCGTCAGCCTCCGCGACGAGCTGCGACCGCACGTGCAGGCGACGCTCGACGAGTTCGGCCAGGCCGGCATCGAGGTCAAGGTCATCTCCGGTGACGACCCGCGCACCGTGGCGGCCATCGCCCTGCAGGCGGGCCTCCAGCCCGGCGACACGACGGCAGGATCCGGCGCGGCCGACGAGCGCATCCGTGTCGTCCCCGAGGGTGCGGCCGAGACGACCGACGTCACCGGCTTCGAGACCCTCTCGGGCACCGATCTCGAGGGACTGTCGGGCGACCAGTTCGACGCGGCCGCCGCACGCGCGCGCATCTTCGGCCGCGTCACGCCGGAGCAGAAGCAAGGCCTCCTCCAGGCCTTGCGCCGCCGTGGCCGCCACGTGGCCATGATCGGCGACGGCGTCAACGACGTCGTCGCCCTCAAGGAGGCCAACGTCAGCGTCGCCATGAACGGCGGCGCCCAGGCGGCGCGCGGCGTCGCCGACCTCGTGCTGCTCAACGACTCCTTCGACGTGCTGCCCTACGCGTTCCGCGAGGGGCAGCGCATCCTCAACGGCATGAACGACATCCTGCGCATGTTCATGGTCAGGATCCTCGCCAAAGCGGGGGTGGTCGGCGTGGTCGCCGCCGCCGGCGGCTTCCCGTTCGCGCCGCGTCAGGCGTCGATGCTGAGCTTCATCGGCGCCGGCATCCCCGCCGTCGCCTTCGCCGTCTGGGCCAGACCCGGACCCGTCCCCAAGACCAGCCTCTTCCGCCGGCTGGCCCGCTTCGTGCTGCCGGCGGCGGTCGCCCAGTGGCTCATGACCATGACCGTCTACTACATCTGGGCGGCGGTGCACGAGAGCCTCTACCTGGCCGATCACCCCGGCGCCAGCGAGGCCGACCTGCTCCTCAATGCGCTCCCGCCGGTGCAGACCGCGACCACGATCTTCGCCGCCCTCTGCGGCATCCTCGTGGTGCCGCTGCTGGCGCCGCCGAGCGAGTGGTGGGTCGGCGGCGCGGCCCTGCGCCGCGACTGGCGCTTCGCCGCCCTCACGGTGCTGCTCTTCGCCGTGCTCGTGGTCAGTGTCGCGACCGCGGGCGGCCGCACGCTCTTCGAGCTGACGCCACTGCCGGCCTACCAGTACGCGGCGCTCGGCGCGGCGGCCTTCGGCTGGCTGATGCTCGTGCGCTGGATCTGGCGCAGCGGGCTGCTCGACCGCTGGCTGGGGCCGCTCGACGGCGACGGCCGGCCCGGCCGGCGGCGGCCGGAGAAGCTGCCGCTCTGAGACGGCGGCGGGCGGCGCTCAGCCGGTGCCCGCGCTCGGGCAGAGGCCGGCGAGCACGCACTCGCCGCAGCGCGGCCGGCGCGCGTGACACACGCGGCGCCCGTGACGCACCAGATCCACATGCGCGGCGTAGATCTGCGCCGGCTCCGGCCCCGCCAGCGCGGTGAGCAGCGGGTGCGCCTGCTCGGCGGTGACGCCGTCGTCGATCACC
>JAZBOM010000452.1:0-5687 GCA_036351205.1 Thermoleophilia bacterium
CCCGGCCCCCCTCTCGTACCTGTTCAGCGGGCAGTCGCTGATTCGCCGCCGCTACTTGTTGTGGCACGCCTCGCAGACGCCGCGGTTGTCGAGCCTGAGGAACGAGTTGGTGGTGCTGGGCGGCACGGAGCCGTCGCCGCTGTCGGGCTCGGGATCGGTCGAGTCGGCGACGTCGGCGGAGCCCTGCATCCTAGAGTCGGAGCCGTGCGACTGGTGGCAGGTGAGGCAGTCCAGCCAGTCCTGCGGGCCGGCGGCCGCCGTCCACTCGCCGAACTCCTGGGCCACCGGGAGCACGAGTCCCGAGATGTTGAGCGACCGTGCCCCGAGGTAGTTGCTGAGCGGGACGTTCACCGGGTGTGGGTAGCGCATGACATCGCCGAAGCCGTCGTCGGCGTCCCAGCTCGTCGGCCCGGAGCCGTGGTACCTCGTGTGACAGGCGGCGCACCAGGCGCTGATGCCCTTGCTCGGGTCCTCGTCGGGAGCCTTGGCATACATCGGCGTCGTGTAGTTGGGCTCGTACGCGGCGATCTGCGCCGCGCCGGCGTCGTGCAGCAGCCAGCCGTTCTCGGGGTAGCCGGGCTCGTTGGAGATGACGTACGGGTCGGGGAGGAAGTCGCCGTCGGCGGTCTCGACGTAGCCGCCCACGTCGACGCCGTTGACGACGTCCTTGAGCAGGCGGTAGTTGGAGCTGCCGTGCACGTCGTGGCAGGAGCCGCAGGTCATGACCACGGCCTCGCTGCTGCCGTGGGGCCTCGACGAGCTGCCGTCGTAGGTGTGGTGGTTGTCGCCCACGACCGCTTCGCTGAAGGCGCCGCTGTTGAGCTCGTCGCCCAGCGTGCCGTACTCGCTCGCCTCGTAGACGCCGTCGTAGACGTTGGTCGCGGCGCCGGCGGCGGCGTTGCCGTGGCAGGTGAAGCAGAACTCGTAGAGCTCGTCCGCGGCCGAGAGGAGCAGAGCACTGCGCTGCTCGTTCGCCGAGTTGGTCCACGTGATGCTGCTGGCCGCCGTGTGCGCGCGGTGACACCCCGCGCAGGTGTGGGTGTCCATGGTGTAGCCGCCGTGGATGCCGAAGTTGGCGACGGCGACGCCCGGAGCCAGGAGCAGGACCGACAGAGCGCTCGCGGCCGCGAGCACGATCGAGAGCTTCCTCATACCTCTCCCCCTCCCACGCTTAAACGGAGTCTACCACTCGTCTAACGAGTCCAGGTCGCGGACGGCGCGTGTCTCCCTCACAACGCCGTTCGCCCACCAGGGTTACACACCTGCCGGCCGGCGGCCCGAAAGCGCGTCGATCGTGCCCGGAGTACGACGACGGGTGCGTGAGCCGAGGGCCCGAGGGCGGCGCGGCGCAGGCGCAGCGTCTCACCCGGCTGCCTCTCGTGACGTCTCGTCGGCTCCTGCCCCTTCGCGGTCGAGGAAGCGCTCCTCGAACCGGCGTGCGTCGTAGGCGTGCACCCCGACGGCTCGCCCGGCGAGCGCGAGCGCCGGGGCCTGCGTGCAGAGCGTGCCGGCGCGCTTCGCGACGACGAGCAGCACCGCCGTCGGCCGCGGCAGCTCCTGGCGCCGCATGAGGTCGAGGACGTCGGACTCGGAGTGCTCCCAGGCGGTCAGGAGGTCGTCGAGCGCTACGCCCCCGAGCTCGCGGCCCTCGTAGAGCGCCGCCTCCTCCGCCGGCACGACCCAGAGCCAGCGCCGCTTCTTCCACGACCAGCGCATGCCGGCCTCCATCGCCGCGATGTGCCCCCCTGCGGCCATCGCCTCGAGGAAGTCCTCGGTGACCACGAAGCGTCGCCGGCGCAGCAACAGCAGCAGCGGCAAGAGCAGCAGCAGGGCCAGGAGGGGCCAGAGCGCCGGCTGTCCGGCCACCTCGGCGATGCCGGGCGGCGGCTCGGACCATCCCCACACCTGCACCCGGTGGTTGACGCGGTCCGTGAGGTAGATCCGGCCGCGGCGGTCGAGCGCGAGGTCGTTGGTGTAGAGGAACTGGCCGGGGCCGACGCCCTGGCCGCCGAAGCTGGCGATGCGCTCGCCGGTGGTGAGGTAGACGTCTCCCTGATGCGCGAGCGCGTCGGCCACGTACAGCCGGCCCTGGTCGTCGAGGTCGAGGCCGCGCGGGATCCCCGACGTCTGGACGATGTGGTCGAAGCGGCCGTCCTCGTCGAAGACCTGGACTCGCTGGTTGTTGCTGTCGGCCACGTACACGAAGCCGTTGCGCACGACGATGCCGTTGGGGAAGAGGAACCTGCCGGGTACGTCGGAGACCCGCTCTGCCTGTCCCGACCTGCCGAAGCGCCCGATCTCAGCGCCCTCGCGGTCGAACTCGATGATCTGATGGGAGTCGCTGTGCCCCACGTCGCTCACCCAGAGGTCGTCGTCCTCGTCGAGGGCGAGGGCGAGGGGTCCCCAGAGCCGGGCCTCGTCGGCGTCGGCGGGCGCGACCTTGCGCAGGTACACGCCCTCCTCCGAGAAGACGTAGACGGCACGGCGGCGCCGGTCGCTGACGTAGACCTCGCCGATCGAGCTCACCTCGACGTAGACAGGCGTGCCGAGGGTCTTCCTCTTGCCGTCGGAGATCTGGAAGAACGAGAAGCGGTAGTCGCCGTCGACGGTGTAGACGCGCACCGCTCCCGCCCCCGTGTCGGTGACGTAGACGAGGTCGTCGGCGGACACGTCGACGCCCATCGGGTCTCTGAGTGCGTCGACGCCCTCCGGCCCGGAGATCGAGTAGAGGTACTCCGGCGGCGAGATCTCGTTGAGGCCGGTGAGCGAGATGTCGGGGGGAGTCAGATGGCGCGACGAGTTGTAGGCGTAGATCGCGTAGAGCGTCAGCGCGAGCAGGACGAGGGCCACGGCGAGCGCGACGATCGTGCGCCGCGGCGCCTTGGCCTCGGGCGGGCCGAAGGGGTCCTGCTCGTGCTGTCCGTACTCTGCATCGCTCATCACGGGACCCCGTCAGTCCTCGCGCTCGAGCCGCTCGAGGGCCTTCTGCGCCTCGGGCTCGTCGGGCCATCGGGCGAGCACCCGCTGCCAGGCCTCCTCGGCCGACGCCGGGTCGCCCGTGCGCCGGTAGAGCCGGGCGACCAGCTTGGCGGCCTCCAGGCTGCCGGGGTCGAGGGCGCGGGCCACGCGAGCCTCGACCAGGGCGGCGGCCGCGTCGGTTGCGGCCAGCCGCTTCGCCGCCGAGAGCCGCTCCGCGAAGGATCCGAGTTCGGCGAGTTCGTCGGCGGGCTCGGTGTGGCTCTCCGGGGCGTTGTCGGCCGACGTGCGGAAGTGCTCGGCCGCCGCCGCGACATCGCCATCGGCGAGCAGCAGGAGCCCGTACTCGTAGTTGGCCTCGGGCATCACGGGGTCGAACATGAGCGCGTCCTCGAGGTGCCTGCGCTGCCGCGCCACGGCGTCGAGCTCGCGGTACGCGACCGCGAGCGCGTAGTGCGTGTCGGCGGCGTGAGGGCTGATGCGGAGCGCCTCCAGCAGGTACTCGGTCGCCTCGCGGTACTGGCCGCGCTCGATCAGCGTGGCGCCGAGCTGGTGGTAGGCGACGGCCAGGCGCTGGTCGACGCCGGCGTACTGCCCGCCGCCGATCTCGTCGATGACGCTGCGCCAGTAGCCCTCCGCGTCCTCCCACTCCCCCTCGAACATCGCGATGAGGCCGAGGCCGGTGAGAGCGTCGGGGTTGTTCGCGTCGAGCTGCAGCACGACCTCGAACTGCTCGATGGCGTCGTCGAACTGACCGGCGGCACCGTACGCCTGGGCGAGCTCCAGCCGGAGGCCGAGGTCGTTGGGGTTCTGCTTGATGGAGGAGATGAGGTCACCGATGGTCTGGGACGCCGCCGCCATCTCCTCGTCGCGCGACTGCCCGGTCAGGACGGTGTAGGCGAGGTAGCCGACCGCGACGACGATCAGGACCAGCACCGCCTTGAGCGCCACGTCGAGCCAGCGGGTGTCGAGCGAGAGCCTCACGCGTCGGTCGCCTGGGCGAGGATGGCGCGGGCTGAGGGAGCGCCGGTCACAGGTCCGGCCCGGTGTGGCAGCGCCTGCAGAGATCCGACCCGGCCCAGGGGGCGATCAGGTCGCCGCTCGAGTCGCGGACGCCGTGGCACTCGTAGCAGATGCGGATGTCGTGCCCCCCGATCTCGGTCGAGTGCTGACCCGAGCGCTGCACCCGCGCGGCGGTCAGCTTGACGTGGCAGTCGTCGCAGCGGTGCGGCCTGCCGACGTGGTCTTCGACGTCGAAGTGGGCGGCGTGTTCGGCGATCTTGGCGACCCCGATCTCGGCGAACGGCGTAGCACCCATCACCGGATGACAGTTGACGCAGTTCTCGGCGAGCAGCTTCTGGCTGCGGTCGGGATCGTGGTGGCACTCCTGGCACCAGTTGCGGTCGGTGTGGCAGACGTCGCAGTCGTCGGGCATGAAACCGCTCGACGTGTGCGTCGAGAGCCACGTGGTCGGGTGCGGCATGACCGTCGGGTGGCAGCGGCTGCACGATTCGTTGGTGTGGCAGATCGAGCAGGTGGCTTCGCCGCTGAGCAGGAAGGGCTCGCCGTGCGTGCTCATCCACTCCGCCGCGTCGTGGTCGTCGGGGATGACCTCCTCGCTGTACGAGCCGTCGGGGAGGCGTTTCTCGGCCCGGTGGCACTCGGCGCAGAAGGCCGAGACGTGGCAGGTCAGGCAGTCGAGCAGCTGTTCGTTGGCCGGGTCGCCGTGCCCGGTGGCGACGAACGCCGCGGTGTGGTCGGCCGGCACGAGCTCGAAGCCCGGGGGGTGGCAGGCGCGGCACTCAGCGGACGCCACCTTGCCCCTCTCGGAGTGCTGGACGCCGTGGCAGCGATAGCACGAAGGCATCTCGGGGCGGTCGACGGTGCCCGGGCCGTGCGGGAACTCCTCGTGGCAGAGCTCGCAGGCGTAGTCGCGCTCGACGTGCACGTCGTGGGCGAAGAGAAGGCCGTCGCGCTCGTCGTCGTCGATGTCGGGGTGGCAGAACACGCACTGCCCCATACCGACGGGCCCCGCCGTGCGGATCACCTGTGCCGGCCGCGACTCGGGCGCCGGCACGTTCCGCACGTAGATCGGCGGCACGGCCGGCGTGTCGACGCCTCGCTCGCGGTGGCAGGCGTCACACTGGGTCGGGGCGTCGTGGCACATGGTGCAGGTGGACGGGCCGTCGCGTCCTGCGGCGCGTGCGTGCGGCTGCGCCTCCCAGTCGGCGACGTGGTCCGCCGGTCTGAGGTCGAAGGCCTGCGTGTGGCAGGTGTCGCAGGCGGCGGAGGCCAGCTCGCCCGACGACCCGTGCACGAGGCCGTGGCAGGCGAAGCACGTCTCCATCGGGGGGCTCTGCGTGCCGCCGCCCTCGTGCGGGGGGCGCACGTGGCAGTCACTGCACGCGACCTCTCCGTGGGCCTCGTGGCTGAAGACGAGGCCGGGGTCGCGGGACTCGGCGATGCGATCGTGGCACGGTGCGCACGAGGCCTCGTCGTACGGCCCGGTCAGCCCGATCTCGGCGGGGAGCGTAGCGCCGGCGCCCTGCTGCAACGAGCCCGACAGGGCGACGGCGACGGCCGCGAGAAGAGCCGCCGCCGCCGCGAGCACGTGTCGCCGTCTCGATCTCATGCGTCCGTGCGGCGTCGCGACCTACCCCCCGAAGACCCCGGTGATGGCGGACCCGATCTGCTTGAGGAGCGAGTACAGC
>JAZBOM010000453.1:0-5178 GCA_036351205.1 Thermoleophilia bacterium
CCCCCGCCGCTCCTCGTGCGGTGCGCGGCCTCCCCGGCCGGGCCGGCCTCACCCTCAGTGGTAGATGTACACCCGCTCTCCGAGGAACGAGCGGTCGTAGACCCACCGGCAGACCCAGATCGGCTCGCGCACGCAGCCGTGGCTCGCGGGATACGGCGGCACAGAGTAGTAGCCGTGGATCGCGTACTCGCCGTAGAACCCCATCGTGTACGGCAGCAGGGCGGTGCCGAAGAGACTCACCGACATCGGGATCTTGCTCTTGATCCTGAAGGCGCCCTCGGGCGTGTTGCCGGTCGCCCCGGTCGACACGGCGATCAGGCCGCGGACCTTGCCCTCCTTGACCACCATGAGGATCTGCCGCGTCTTGTCGATCTCGATGTGGACGGTCGGGCTGGCGTACCGAGGCCGTGCCACCTTGGCGAACTCGAGCTTGCGCCAGTCGGCGTAGTTGACGACGTAATCGCGTGTGAGACGGTACGTCTTCTGGAACGCCACGACGGCGTCCTTGTCCTTGACGCCGAAGTAGCGGTCGATCGCCGGCACGCGGATGCGCAGCTGGCTGAGGCGGGTGAGCAGGCCTTCGACGATGAGCCCGCTGGAGCCGACCCTGAGCGTGCGGTAGGGCACCTTGAAGTTGCGCGTGAACTCTTTGCGCGCGTACTCCTCGGTGGCACGGAGCGCGCACTCGACCTTGAACCACTCGATGCCCGGCGTGGGCAGGCGGAAGACGACCTTGCCGTCGACCACCTGGCGCACGACCTTGCCGACGAGGACGCCGCGGTGGTAGACGCGGGCGACGGCGTACCCGTCGTAGTCGCGCGGGGCCACGTTGACCACGAAGCGTGTGGGCAGGAAGGGGACGGCGGTGCCGAAGGACGTCGTGACCGTAGGCCGGACGGCAAGCGCGAGCAGCGGGCCCGTCGTGCCGTCGGCGGTCAGACGGGCCGAGACGGTGCAGGTGCGCTCGGCGACGAAGCCGGCGGTGAACGCTCCGCCGGCGTCGGTCGTCGCGGTCGCCACGTCGACCCCGTCGACGGCGACCACGACCTCGAGCCCCTCGGTCGCCGGCGCGACCGCACCGGTGACGGTGACCGTACCCAGGTAGCTGATCTCGGGCTGCGAGAGCGTGTAGGTCAGGACGTAGGGGGGCACCGAGGCCGACGGATCGGGCGACGGCACGACCGACGGCGAGACCGACGGGTCGGGCGACGGCGCTACCGACGGGTCGGCGGACGGAGATGCGGAGACGTCGCCCAGCGGCGTCGGCGTCTCGTCGGCCAGTGCCGGCACGGCCGAGATCGTCGCCGCGACGGCGGCGCCGACGACGGCCACCACGAGGAAGAGGACGAGCCACCCCGCGAGCGTCCGCACTCCGCGCCCGTCGCTCGATCGACCGCCCATGACGTTCCTCCTCGCTCGCTCGCCGCCCTCACGACGCTAGCACGGCCGCGCGGTCACGGTCGAGCCGCGGCCGTCGGGCACGCGTCGCGCACGGCGGCGGCCGCTTCGTGCGGAGCCGCCCCACTGTCGGACGCCGTGCCCGGTCTTCGGCCGTCGCGTCGCACCCGCGACGCGACGGCATCCGGTAGCATTAACGGCGTTCGACACCGGGGGCATGAATCCGCCGCGGCCCACGCCGCGCCGGTCTCCGCGCCGGCCGCCGCGACCGCGGCGCGGCCCACGCCCCCACGACGGCGAGGAGTGAGGATGCTCGACATCAAGCTGGTGCGCTCGCACCCCGAGGTCGTCCGCGAGGCGCTCGAGCGGCGCGGCGCCGGCAGCTCGAGCCTCGACGAGTTCCTCGCCGTCGAGGAGGAGCGGCGGCGGCTGACGACCGCGGTCGAGGAGCGCCGGGCCACGCGCAACACGGCGAGCGACGAGATCGCCAAGGTCAAGAAGAGCGGCGGCGACGCCTCCGCGGCCATCGCCGCCATGAAGCAGCTCGGCGCCGAGATCAAGGGCTTCGAGGAGCAGCTCGCGGCGACCGAAGGGCGCATGAACGAGCTGCTCCTCGAGATCCCCAACCTGGTGCTCGACGGCGTGCCGCCGGGCGGCGAGGACGACGCCGTCGTCCTGCGCGAGATCGGCACGCCCCCCGCCTTCGACTTCGAGCCCAAGGACCACCTCGAGCTCGGCCTCGCCCTCGACCTCATCGACATGGAGCGCGCCGCCAAGGTCAGCGGCTCGCGCTTCGCCTACCTCAAGGGCGACCTCGTGCTCCTGCAGTTCGCCCTCATCCGCCTCGGTCTCGAGGTCGTCTCCGAGAAGGGCTTCCGGCCGGTCGTCCCGCCGGTGCTCGTGCGCGAGGAGGCCATGTACGGCACCGGCTTCTTCCCCACCGACCGGGCGCAGATCTACGAGACGACCGACGGCGACTGCCTCGTCGGCACGTCCGAGGTGCCGCTGGCCGCGATGCACATGGAGGAGTTCCTCGACGGCGACGCCCTGCCCCTGCGCTATGCAGGCTATTCGACCTGCTTCCGCCGCGAGGCCGGCGCCGCCGGGCGCGACACGCGCGGCATCCTCCGCGTCCACCAGTTCGACAAGCTCGAGATGTTCTCGTTCTGCCGGCCCGAGCAGTCGGACTTCGAGCACGAGCTGATCCTCTCGGCCGAGGAGGACCTCCTCCAGCTCCTCGAGATCCCCTACCGCGTGGTCAACATCGCTGCCGGCGACCTCGGCGCCCCGGCGGCGCAGAAGTACGACTGCGAGGCCTGGCTGCCCGGCCAGCAGCGCTACCGCGAGCTCACGAGCTGCTCCAACTGCACCGACTACCAGGCGCGGCGCCTCAACTGCCGCTACCGCACCGAGAAGGGCCCGCGCTTCGTGCACACCCTGAACGGCACCGGCATCGCCATCGGGCGCACGATCATCGCCATCATGGAGAACCACCAGCAGGCCGACGGCAGCATCGCGGTGCCGAAGATGCTGCGGCCCTACGTGGGCAAGGAGAAGCTGGGAGGCTAGGGCCGAGGGCCGGCGAGCGGAGGCCGAAGCACCGCAGACGGGCGCCGGCTACTCGACGGCGACCGGCTCGCCGTAGCCGGCGACCTCGTTGTCCTCGTGCCAGGGGACGAAGAAGGCCAGCACCTCGACCTGCGGGAACGTCGTCTGGACCACCGTGCGCACCCGGTGCAGGTCGCGCTCGAGCAGCTCCCGCTGGTCGAAGCCGAAGCCGCCGAGGGCGCGCTCGTAGCTCGAGCACTGCTGGTGCGAGACGAGCACGACGGTGCGCGCCCCGTGCATCTCGACGAGGCTCGTGAGGCACTCGAGGGCCACGCGACGCTCGATGCCCGGCCGCGAGAGCAGGAGCGGCCCGCCCGGGACCAGCATGCGGTCGACGTCGGTCAGACCGAGGTCGGACTGGAGTCGATCGAGGACCGGGGCGAGAGAGGCGTCTGAGCAGGCGAGGAGGACGGCAGGCACGCTGCCTAGTATGCCAGAGGGCCCGTTGCTACACTACCTGCGCGCGCCCGCGGTGCGCCCGTCGTGCACTCGTCGCGCGCTCTTCGTGCGCTCGTCGGAGGGGTGGCCGAGAGGTCGAAGGCAGCGGTCTTGAAAACCGCCAGCGGGGCGACTCGCTCGTGGGTTCGAATCCCACCCCCTCCGCCACGTCCGCGGACACGAAGGAGGACCCGACCGCCATGCACCACGACGACGAGGTCAACGCCATGACCGAGGCCTACGACGAGGAGGCCGAGGCGACCGGGTGGTACGGGCCGGAGGTCGCCTTCGGCCTCGCCTACAAGTTCGTGCGTCCGGGTCAGTCGATCCTCGACCTCGGCATCGGCACCGGGCTCGCCGCCGTCCTCTTCCGCCAGGCGGGACTGACGGTATACGGCATGGACGTCGCGCCGGACATGCTCGACGCCTGCCGCGGTAAGGGGTTCAAGGACCTGACCCTCCACGACCTGACCGCGGTGCCCTACCCCTTCCCCACCGAGAGCTTCGACCACGCGGTCTGCGTGGGGACCCTCAACTTCATCCGCGACCTGACGCCGGTCTTCGCGGAGACGGCGCGGATCCTGCGCGACGGCGGGGTCTTCGTGTTCGCCGTCGGCGACCGCACCGAGGACGAACCGCAGGAAGTCGTCGTCGGGCCCGAACACACGATGACGGACGCCTCGGTGACGATGTACCGCCACAGCGGCCGGCAGATCGACGCGTGGGTCGCCGCGAGCGGGTTCACGCTGCTGCGGACGCTCGCCTTCGCCGTACCCATGGACCGCGAGAAGACGAGCTGCCAGCCGATCAGGGCGTACCTGGTGAGGAAGGGCGCGGAGGCCCTGCGCGAGGAAGACGGCGTGACCTGAGGGCGCGACCGCGGCGACCGGGGTGCGCGACCTGCGGGCGCACCCGCCCGCCATCGCGCAGGGGCTCGCCGGGTCCCGCGGCCGCCGGCCCTCGCGCGGGGTCCCGCCGGATCTCGCGGCCGCCGCCGGCTACCCTCGCCCGACCACCAGCGGGACGCCTGTCAGCCCGAGGTGGAAGTCGGTGGACCACATCGACTTCACGCGTCGGGCCACCGCCAGATGCAGGCCGATGGCATCAGTGACCGTCAGGTCCTGGTCGGAGAAGCGCCGCAGCAGCGCCAGCGCCGCGGCCTGCTCGTCGGGCCCTACGCCTACGACCGACAGCGGTGTCATGGCCTCGATCATGGCGAGGAACTGCAGGCCGCGGGTGCGGTCGTAGCGGCGCAGGAACCAGGCGTGACCCTCGGCGACGACGAGGGTCGTCGTGAGCAGCGGCGGCGGGTCGCCGAACAGCCGGCGGAAGAGTGCGTGGTGCGAGTCGGAGCGGTCGGCGAAGGCGATCAGCGCCGACGTGTCGACGTAGGCCTCAGCCTTTCCGGCCATAGACGATGTCATCGACGTGACGGCTCGACTCCGCGTCGCCGCTCTCGACCATGCCGGCGTAGTGCATCCAGGGTCGCGAGTCGTCGGCGGGCAGGAGCTCGCGCAGCGCCCGTCGCATGAGCTCGGCGAGCGACACACCGAGACGCGCCGCCTCGCGCTTCGCGGCGTCGTACTCCTCCTGAGGCAAGCTGATCTGCGTGCGAATCATGATAACAGTCTAGCCGCCAGTGTTATCACTGACAAGGGGTCCTACGCCAGCGCCGGTTGACGTTGGCCCCACCCATCCAGCGCGACAGTGGGGCGTTCGTCCTCGCCGTCGGCG
>JAZBOM010000454.1:0-3030 GCA_036351205.1 Thermoleophilia bacterium
CTCGGGGCGCGGCCGAGCGAAGGTTAGAGGCCGCAGGCGCGGTTGACTGTGCTGACGGACCCCGCGTGCACGCGGCTACTCTAGCACCCGCTCGGCAGAGGGTACACCGGTCGCGCCCGCGAGGAGCGGCGTCGGCGAGCACCGGACATCGCGGCGCCGAAGTGGCCCGGCGCGAGGCCCAGCCGCCGCGAGGCCCGGGACGGGCAGAAGCCCGACGCGGGAGCCCTCGGGCCCGAGACCCGGCGCGAGGCGACGACCGACGTCGGAGTCGCTCGCGCCCCTTCGCGGGTGTGGGTAGAGTGAGGCGGACCGGCGGCGGTCGGAGCCGGACGGCGGCGGCCCACAGTCCGGGGCGGCAAGGAGGCCCGAGGGTGAGGATCGTGTGCGACTGCGAGAAGATCCGCCGGAACGCGGCTGCCGTCGTGGCGCTCTGCGCGACCCAGGGCATCAGCGTCGTCGGGGTCACGAAGTGTGTCTGCGGCGAGCCCGAGGTCGCGCGTGCCATGCTCGCCGGCGGCTGCGTGATGCTGGGCGAGTCGCGCCTCGACAACGTCCGCCGGCTGCGCGCCGGCGGCATCAAGGCGCCGGTGATGCTCCTGCGGCTGCCGGCGCTGTCCGAGGTCGATGAGGTCGTCGCCCTCGCCGAGTACAGCCTGGTCTCCGAGGTCGAGACCGCACGCGCGCTGGCGGCCGCGGCCACGCGGCAGGGCGTCGTGCACCGCGGTCTGCTCATGGTCGAGACCGGCGACCGCCGCGAGGGCGTCATGCCCGCCGACGCGGTCGCCGCCGCGCGCGAGCTCGACGCCCTCCCCGGCCTCGAGCTCGCCGGCCTCGCCACCACCCTCAACTGCCTCTGCGGCGTGCTGCCGACGCCGCGCCACCAGCAGGACCTCGTCGACACCGTCGAGGAGGTGGAGGCTGCCCTCGGCCGCCGGCTCGAGACCGTCTCCGGCGGCCACACCGGCAACCTCCACCTCATCAAGAGCGGGCAGGTGCCGGCGCGCTTCGACCAGGTCCGCGTCGGCGAGGCGATCCTGACCGGCACCGATTTCTCCACCTGGGCCGACCTCGGCGTCCCCCACCAGGACGCCTTCAAGGTCTACGGCGAAGTCATCGAGGTCAAGGACAAGCCCTCAGCCCCGGACGGCACCGTCGGGCGCGACGCCTTCATGCGCGTGCGCGAGTGGCCGGACCGCGGCGTGCGGCGGCGGGCGATCCTCGCCCTCGGCGAGATCGACCTCGACACCGCGAGCCTCAAGCCGTCGCGGCCCGGCGTCGAGGTCGTCGGCTCGAGCTCCGACCATCTCGTCGTCGACGTCTCCGATGCACGCCCGCCGGTCCGACTCGGCGAGGAGCTCGAGTTCGACACCCTCTACCCCGCGGTCTCGACCGGCTGGTCGAGCACGGTGACCACCAAGGTCGTGCTGCCGACGCGGGGCGCACGCGCCTCCGACTGACCGGGCGTCGCGGTGTGCCGGCCGCGTCGTGGGCGCAGGCGTCGCGTCGTCTTCGCCGCTGCGAGGACGCCGGCGCTGAGGGGCTCCGCCCGCAGCGCCGGCGCGCGCCTATGAGGCACGCGCCTCCCGCTCCTCCCCCGCCTTGGCGACCAGCGCGGACAGACTCGCGACGACGTCGTCGCCGAGCGCGAAGGCGCGGGGTTCGGCAAGCAGCGCCGCCGCCCGCTCCCGCGCCCTGTCGAGCAGGGTCTTCGACCCCTCGGCCTGCCAGCGGTCGAAGACGCCGTGGTCGAAGAGGTCGGATTGCCAGATCTCGCGGAAGTGCTTCCTCGTGTAGGGCCGGGCCAGGTGGTTGCCGCCCGGCCCGACGGCGAGGATCTCCTCGACGGCGAGGGCCTCGTCGTCCACCGGCAGCTCGGCCATGAACGCCTTGGCGTAGCTCACGAGGTGGTCGCCGACGACGATCGACTCGTGCGAGCTCTGCAGCCCCGACTCGAGATAGCCGACGTCGTGCAGCAGCGTCGCCCGCGACAGGGCGCCGAGCACGGCGGTGAGGGCGGCCTCGGCGGTCCACTGCTGATCGAGCGTCTTCGAGTCGCAGCAGGCCGCGTAGGCGAAGCTCGGCAGGCCGTACCAGCGCGCCAGGTCGGTCTGCGCCTGGTGGCCGGCGAAGACCCGCGCCGACGAGTACACGTCGACCATGGTGCGCATGTTCATGGCGCCGACGCCGGCGCCCCAGACGAAGGGCGCGCCGGCCTTCGCCGCCTGGCTCAGCACGAGGCCGGCGAGCACCTCGGCGTTGGCGACCACGGCGACCGCGCTGATCGAGGCGGGCGCCGTCGTACCGGCGTTGGTCCCCGGCGCCCAGACGAGGGGCACGTCCAGCTCGGCACAGGCGATGACCTTGCTCGCCCCGTCCTCGTCGAGCATGAGCGGCGGCGAGGGCATGGCGTAGATGCCGAAGCTGTCGGCCGCGCCGGCCAGCGCGCACATCTCCTTGATCCTCGCCACGACGTGACCGTCACGCGGCGCGACCAGCAGCGGCTTGCGCGTGCCGCGGAGCATGGCCTCGACCTGGGCGACGTCGTCGACCGCCTGCGGCACGTCCTCGGGCAACCCCATGGACATCACGAAGTCGATGTGCTCGAGCTTCTCGCAGAGGACGGCCTGGCGCTCGACGTCGCCCTGGCGCACGCGGCGGCGCTCGCCGGTCTCCGGGTCCCTCAGGTAGAGGACGTCGGAGCCGGTACCGAAGTAGCTGTGGGCGACGTCGAGGACGAGCGGCCCGGTCGCGCCGCCACGCGGTCTCAGCGACCGGGTGCGCGGCGCAGTCTCGAGCGCCGTCTCGACCACGCGGGCCGGCAGGCGCACTCGTGTACCATCGACCTCCCCGCCGGCGGCGGCGAAGAGCTCTCGCGCCGGCGCGTACTTGGTCTCGACCCCGGCCTCGGCCAGCACACGCAGTGTCGCCTCGTGCACCCGGCGGCACGCATCGTCGTCCCACACCCTCAGCATCGCCCTGTTCACGCCCGACCTCCTCTGCGGCTCCCTCGGCGGCGGCTACTCTAGCATC
>JAZBOM010000455.1:0-3207 GCA_036351205.1 Thermoleophilia bacterium
CCCACCGTCTCGTCCTGCCTCACGCCCCCCGTTGCGTGCACCATCGCGTGTGCCGGTCGCTTCAGACGCCGGCCAGAGGCGGGTAGTGCTCCTTCAGCTCAGACTCGGGTACCGGGACCCAGAGCAGCCCCTCGCGCGCATCGCCGACGCCGTGAGCGAGGCCCTGCAGGTAGCGACGCCCGGTCAGGGCTGCCGCGAGCGCGTCGAGCGAGTCGTGGTCGAAGTAGGCGTCCCAACGCAGGCCGTGCTCACGCAGCATCGCGATGCGGTCGCGCAGGCCGCGGCGCGTCGACTTGGGCTGCGGCACGCCGCCCAGCAGGGTGACGAAGGCGGCGTGCGGATAGACCTCCATGACCACCGGCGGCTGGCCGAAGGCGCCGGGCAGCGAGTCGGGCCGGGCGAGCTCGAAGCCGCGGGTCGGCCGGCGCAGGGCGCGGAAGAGGTCGAAGCCGACCTCGATCCACGCCGGCAGCGCAGCGTCGCCGCTCCCCACCTCGGCCTTGGCCGGCACCTGGTACACGCCGATGCCCCGCCGCAGGAGCGCGTGGTCGCAGACCCGCGAGCGGCTCTCGGGGAGGAGCAGGCGACGGTTCCAGCCTTGGGGGGCGTCGATGGCCACGACGAGTGGCTGACGATCGGCGATCCAGGCGACCAGGTCGGGCAGCGAGGAGGTGTCCATCCAGTCGGACTCGCCGACCACCCGGTTCGCCTGCACGGCGACGGCCGTACACGGCCGGCGTGCGGCGACGTCGACCCCCACGATGGTGGCGCCGTCGATCATGGCCGCATGCTACCAGAGCGGTGCGGCGCTGCGGAGGGCGGCGCCGCGTGGGCCTCCGCCGGGCGCTGCCGGATCAGACGCCGCGCGGGGCTTCGCCGCCCGCGGCTTCACCACGCTTCACACGGCGCCTCGCTGCGCGGGGCCTCGCCATGCGCTGCCGGATCACAGGCCGCGCGAGGCCTCGCCGCGCGCCGCCCGCACGCTCACTCGGGGAGCGGCCGCGAGAGCGTCACCTTGAAGTCGGGAGGCTGGTGCAGGTGACGCTTCACGGAGCACTGCTCGACGGCGCGCACGATGGCCGCTTCGTACTTGTCCGGGAAGTCGGCCGGCAGGTGCAGTTCGAAGCCCACGAGACTCACCATGCCGCGCGCGGGATCCCTCTCGACCGTCATCGTGATACCGGTGTCCTCGGTCGTCAGCCCGCGCTGCTTGAGGAACGCGAGCATGAAGATGCCGGCGCACGTCGCCAGCGAGGCGAGGAAGAGATCGAACGGCGCCGGCGCGCTGCCGTCGCCCCCGGCCAGCACCGGCTGGTCGGTCTCGACGGTGAACCCGGCGAACTCGGCGTCGACCTTCAGATTGCCGGGGAAGGAGACCTTCATCTCCATGGCGTGCCCTCCTCACGTCGCGATGGTCGCTCCATGACACGGACGATGACCGTCTCGCGCCGTCGCGTAACTACCCCGGGGGGGTATATCCGACACGCGGAGTCGGCACGCGAGGCCGACGCGCTAACGGTCCGCTCACAGAGCGCGGGTACTATGCCCGGAGTCGCGGCCGCCCAGCGGTCGTGCCTCGCCCCGACGACGACTGGACGGAGACCATGGAGAAGGCGAACGTGCTCTTCCTCTGCACGGGCAACTCGGCGCGCAGCCAGATGGCCGAGGCCCTGCTGCGCGCCCGGGCGGGCGACCGCTTCGAGACCTACAGCGCGGGGCTCGAGCCCACGGAGGTGAACGCCCTCGCCATCGCGGCGATGTCGGAGATCGGCATCGACATCAGCGGCCAGCGCGCCAAGGGCATCGAGGAGTACCTCGGCCGGCGGCACTTCGGCTACCTCATCACGGTCTGCGACCACGCCGCTAAGAACTGTCCCATGTTCCCCGGTGTCGCCACGCGTCTGCACTGGTCGCTCGTCGACCCGGCCGCGGCGGAGGGCTCGGAGGAGGAGCGACTCGAGGTCTTCCGCCGCGTGCGCGACGAACTCAGCCGGCTGATCGACGAGTTCGCCGAGACGCACTGACGGCGCCCCTCACGCGCAGCGGATCACGCCGCGCGCCCAGAGGCAGTCCCCGCACACCGGGTGCGGGTTCCCGAAGCAGTCCTCGAGGTTGCCCTCGGCGAGCTCGCACTCGCAGTCGGTGCAGGGCGGGAAGTCGAAGCGCCGCACCCTGTCCCTGAAGGCCGCGTAGTCGGGGCGCGCCCAGACTTCCCCGAGGCTCTCGTCGGGCAGCCTGCCCACCTCCCAGCGCGTCATCAGCTTGCGGCGCCCGCGTACGTAGCAGGGGAAGGTGTGCAGGAGCGGTGGACAGGGGCTGACGCCGCCGTGCCAGGCGACTGCACAGCTGTCGGCGTGCACGAACGGGCAGCGCGCGTTGGCCGAGTCGAGGTCGACGTCGACCAGGGTGACGTGCGCGGCGCGGTGCAGCGCCGCGCCGATCGCCGCGCCGGTCTCGGCGTCGAAGTCGAGGCGCGGCAGGTGCCAGCGCGGCGTGTGCGTGGCCGCCGGAGCGGAGCCGGCGGTCACGCCGCGGTCGTAGAGCGTCTCGCCGGCCAGTTCCTCCGTGTAGGGCAGCACGTTGCTCACGATGACGAACGAGGCGCCGAGCTGGGCGGCGACCCGGCCGAGGTGGGGCAGCTCGCCGAGCGTCGAGCGCAGGGCGACGAACTCCACGCCGATGGTCACCGGCGAAGCCTGGTTCGGGCGCTCCCAGTCGTGCAGGCGCTGGACGTTCTCGACGACGCGGGCGAGCGAGGCGCCGGAGCGCACGCGCCCGAAGGACTCCGCGGAGGCGCCGTCGATCGAGACCACGAGCTGGTCGAGGCCGGCGGACGCGAGGTCGCCGGCTGTCTCGTCGTCGAGGAGCAGGGCGTTCGTCGTCACCTCCGCGCGCAGGCCGTGCGCCCTGGCGAGCCGCACCATGTCGACGAAGCGCTCGTGCAGGAGCGGCTCGCCGAGGCCCATGAAGGCGACCGTCGCCGGCGCGTCGGGCTGCGGCCGCAGCCGCTCGGGAGCGACCCTCGCGCCGGCGCTCCCGCCGGGATCGGTGCCCGGATCTTCCCCCTCCCAAGCGCTGCCGGCCAACTCTACGAGGCCCTCGACGACCGCCTCGTACGTCGCCCACTCCATGAAGCCCTCGGGCTCGTCCCAGGCGTGGCGCACGCAGGTGCGGCAGGCCAGGTTGCAGGCCGTCGTCGGCTCGACG
>JAZBOM010000456.1:0-2003 GCA_036351205.1 Thermoleophilia bacterium
CGTCGACGTCCGCTCCCGTGAGTCTCGCCGACAGCGGAAGGCTGATGGTCCGGCGCCCGATGGCGGTGGCCTGCGGCCACTGCTCCGGGCGCCACCCGTACGCCTCCTGATAGAAGGGGTGCTCGGGGATCGCGAGGTAGTGGACGCCGACGCCGATGTTCTCGCGCGTCATCGCCTCGAGGACCGCGTCGCGAGAGAGCCCGGCGCGCTTCTCCTCGACGAAGACGGTGTAGAGGTGGTAGGCATGCCGCGTGTCCCTCTCGGGCTCGGCCGGCAGCTCGAGGGGCAGGCCGGCGAGTTCGTCCTGGTAGCGGCGCCAGACCGCCCCGCGGCGGTGCCAGCTCTCCTCCACGCGCGCAAGCTGGTGCAGGCCGAGGGCCGCCTGCAGGTCCATCATGTTGTACTTGAAGCCGGCCTCGCGGACGAGGTAGTGGCGGTAGCCCTCGTCGGAGAAGCGCCTCCAGGCATCGGCGGTCATGCCGTGCAGGGCGAGTCGCTTGATGCGCGCGACGTGAGCTTCGTCGCGCGCCACGACCATGCCGCCCTCCCCTGTGACGACGTTCTTGGTCACGTAGAAGCTGAAGCAGCCGAAGTCGCCAAAGGTACCGGCGTGGCGGCCGCGATAGGTCGTCTCGATGGCGTGCGCACAATCCTCGACGAGGGCCAGACCGTGGCGGCGGCACACCTCGCCGAGCGCGTCCATGTCGCAGGGGCGCCCGGCGAAGTGGACCGGGAGCACGGCTCGCGTGCGCGGCGTGACCGCCGCCGCGACGGCCGCCGGGTCAAGGTTCATCGTCGCAGGGTCGACGTCGGCGAGCACCGGGGTCGCGCCGGCGTGGATGATGGCGTTGACCGTGGCGCAGAAGGTGAGCGCCGAGGTGATCACCTCGGCCCTCGGCTCGAGCTCGAGGGCGAGCAGGGAGAGGTGCAGCGCCGCCGTGCACGAGCCGACGGCGGCGGTATGGGGAGCACCGACGTACGCGGCGAAGTCGCTCTCGAAGCGCGCGACCTTGGGTCCGGTCCCGAGCCAGCCGCTGCGCAGCGAGGCCACGACCTCGTCGATCTCGGCCTCGCCGATCAGCGGGGCGCCGAAGACGAGGAACCTCTCCCGGGGCCGTACCGGTGCCCAGCTCATGCCGTCCCGTCCTCCTCGCGGAAGCGTCCGTTGAAGACCTGCTGCAACCACAGCTCGAAGGTGAGTCGCAGACCGACCTCGCGGCTGTTGTCGGCGCCCTCGACGTGGGCGCGCCAGAGCCGGACGACCTCGTCGCGCGGAGTGTACTCCGGGTAGAGGGCGTCCGGTGCCTCGAGCACCGCGGTGACGAAAGCGCGTGTCGGCTCCTGCCGCAGCCACGCGGGGTAGTCGGTGTAGTCGCGCAGGTCGAGACCCCAGACGCCCACGGTGCCGACGCGGCCGAAGAGGCGCGCCTCGAGCGAGCGCAACTCGCGCCAGGCGCGCCGCGCCCCGAACGGCCACGTGATCGGGTAGCCGGTGCTCGCCCACGCGATGCGCCGGTAGTACCGAGGGAACGTGTCCAGGAGGAGAGCGCGATAGAGGCGCCCTTTGACGCGCACCTCGTCGGGCAGCGAGTAGACGAACTCGATGAGGTCGCGGGCGAGGAAGGGCTTGCGGTCCTCCATGTAGGTCTGCAGGTAACGCGTGCCGACGTTGTTGAGGCGCCGGGCGCGCTGCTCCACGAGGAAGTAGTCGGTCTTGTCGAGCCCCTCCCAGGGGGTCGTGTCGCCGAGGAGCTCCTCCCCTCCCTTCAGCTTGCTCGCCGCGTGCGCCCGGTCGAACCGTCCGAGATGGGTCGCGCCGTTCAGGTACATGCCCCCGAGGATGAGGTCGCCGCCGAAGCCGTCGAGATTGATGTCGAAGCCCCGGCGGTAGGCTGCCGTCGCCTCGATGCCGTGAAGGCTCATGAAGTTGAAGAGCCCGTCCGTCCACCACACCGCCTCAGCCCGGCCGGCGAGCCAGTTGCGCGCCGTGATCGGGACGACGA
>JAZBOM010000457.1:0-2949 GCA_036351205.1 Thermoleophilia bacterium
CGACGCGCTCCTCTGCCTGCGCGCCGCCGACGACCCCGGCGACGGGCCCGCTCTGTATGGCGCGCTGCACTCGTCGCTCTTCGGCTTCAGCGACGACGAGCTCTTCCTCTTCTGGGCGGCGGGCGGCGTCTTCGACGTGTTCGCCGCCCGCCAGCCCGAGGGCCACGCGGCGATCGTCGCCGCCATGGCGACGCTTCGCGAGCTCCACCGGCTGAGCCGCGAGTGCGAGCCGCACGAGCTCGTCGCCGAGCTCGTGCGGCGCACACACGCCGCCGAGTTCCTCGCCGCCACCGGTCTCGACGGCGGGCAGGCGATCGCCAATCTCGAGAAGCTCGCCGAGCAGGCGAGGGCGTTCGCGAGCGCCGGGGGCGGCGGGCTCGGGGCCTTCCTTCCCTGGGCGGCCGAGGCCGGCGACTCGGGCGGCGAGCAGGAGTCGCAGGTCGACGACGAAGCCGACGTGGTCCACCTGTCGACGATCCACAAGGCGAAGGGGCTCGAGTACCCGATCGTAGTGCTGGTCGGGGGTGCGCGGGCGGGCGGGGGCGGAGGCCGGGAGACGGTCAAGCCCATCGTCGACCGCGCCGGCCGTCGCCTGGCCGTGAAGTTCAAGGCCGAGCTGCCCGGCGGCGCCGCCTGCGATCTGGTGCCCGGCGCCTACACGGTGCTCGACGAGCGCGAGAAGGAGATGGCCGCGAGCGAGCTGCGCCGCCTGCTCTACGTGGCCGCGACACGGGCGCGCGACCGCCTGGTCGTGAGCTGCTTCGGCAAGCTGACGAACCAGAGCGGCGAGGCGGCCGCAGGTGTGCTCCTCGGCGGTCTCGCCGGCTCGCTGCCGGCCGCCGGTGAGCAGCCGCCGGCCGCAGAGTCCGAAGCCGGCGGCCTGCTCGTCCTGCCTCCCGGCGAGGCCGCGCGACGCGACGGCCGCGACGCGCGGCTCGACGCCGCCGAGCTGCTCGCCGCGCGTGACGCCTGGCGCGCCGAGAGGGCCGCGCTCCTCGAGCGCGCCCGGCGCCCCGCGCCGGCGACCAGCCCGAGCGGGCTCGAGCACGTCGACGACGAGGTGCGGGCCGGGGGACCGGGCGCGCCGCCCGGCCGCGCCCGGGCGCTGGCGCTCGGCGCCGCCGTGCATCGCGTCATGGAGCTCTGCGACTTCGCCGACGACTCATCGCTGGCGTCGCTCGCGGCGGCGGTCGCCGCCGACCTGGGGCACCCCGACCTCGCCGAACGAGCCGCCGAGCTGGCGCGCGCCTGCTGGTCGGCCGCGCCCGTGCGCGCCGCGGCGACGAGTTCCGAGGTCTATCGCGAGCTGCCCGTCGGCACCCTTGTCGAGGGCGTCGTGGTCGGCGGCGCCGTCGACCTGCTCTATCGGGACGGCGAGGAGTGGGTCGTCGTCGACTTCAAGACCGACCGTGCCGCCGACGCCGCCACCCTGCTCGAGCGCTACACGCCGCAGGGCGCGGTCTACGCGGTCGCCGTCGAGGCGGCGACGGGTGCGGCCGTGCGTGAGGTGGCGTTCGTCGCCGCCGCGGCCGCCGGTCTCGTTGTGACCGTGCCCATCGACGACGCCGTGCGGGCGGTCGCCGCCACCGAGGTGGCAGCCGCGGTGCAGGAGGGTCGGGCGATCCGCGCCGACGGGTTGGGCGCGGCGGCCGAGGGGGACGTCGCGCCGGCCCCGTGAGGCGGGCCGAGAGAGGGTCGCCTCCCAACGGGCTCGCGACCGCGCTCGCGGGGTCTCCGGAGCCGCTCGCTGAAGAACCTCAGCGGCCGAAGCGGAACCTGCGCCGCGGCCGGTCTCTCGAGTGAACCTGCTCAAACTGTCACCACCACCGGGAACATCCGTCCAGTTTGCGGCGATTTCGGACCAAACAGGCTCGCATCGGCCGTCGGGGTGCCGATACCGACATCATGGACGCCACCGGGAATCCACGACGCGCCGGCATGCGCGGGATGCTTCGTCTCCAACTGCGCAGCAAGCTCCTGCTCGGCGTGTTCGCGGTGGTCTGTGCGGCCATGGCCGTGCAGTTCGTGATCCTCAGCGACCGCGTCGGCAACGATCTGGCGGCGCTCGAGCGGCAGCGTATGGACGAGGACCTCACGGTCGCGGTGAACGCGCTCGAGCAGATGAACACGCGCCTCGAGCGGGCCGCCGCCGGCGCGTCCGTCGATCGTGCCCTGGCCGATGCGGTGGTGAGCGGCGACGGCCGCTGGATCGCCGCGAACGTGCTGGGGCACGTCATCCTCAACGAGAGGGTGCAGAGCGCCGTCGTACTCACCGCGGAGGGCGACCTGGTGCGCGCCGCCGGTCTGCCGCTGCCCGATCTCGGCGAGGAGCCGCTGGTGCGCAAGACGGTGGCCAAGGTCGTGAGCTCGACCGTGATGTATCGCGACGGGCGCCTCTGGGTGCTTGCCGCCGCGCCGATCGTGCCCCGCGGCTACGAGGACGAGTCCGTCGGTGCTCTCGTCCTCGGCGTGCTCGTGTGTGACGGCTTCGCCGATGCGCTGAACAGCGTCGTCGGCACCGAGGTGACCTTCCTTGCGGACGGCGTGGTGATGGGGGCGTCGGACCGCGCTCTCGCCCGGCGGCTGGTGGCCCGCGACGCGCTCGCCGTGCTCGAGCGCCAGCGGTCGCCTCTGGTGAGCGCCGAGACGGCGAGCAAGGCACGCGCCCTGGCGACCCCGGGCGCGACCACCTACCTGGTGGTCAGCAACGACCGTGCCCCGATCGCCACCGCCAGCGCCGCGATGCGCCGCTCGATCCTCCTCTCGCTGTGGCCGGGGCTCGTGTTGGCGGCGATCGTCGCCACGCTCCTCAGCATCCCGTTCGGGCGCTCGCTCAGCGGGCTGACGCGTGCGGTGGACGCCATGGCCTTCGGCGATCTTTCGACCCGCGTGACGCCGCGCGGTGATGACGAGTTCGCGGACCTGGGTCACGCGTTCAACGCCATGGCC
>JAZBOM010000458.1:0-5284 GCA_036351205.1 Thermoleophilia bacterium
AAAGGGGCGGGCGGTCCGTGCGGCCAGCCCGCCCCTTCTGCGCCGAACCGCCCGAACCCATCCTTCCCTCGCTCATCCACAGAAGCGTCGGGGGCGCTTCGCTCTCCTCGGCGTTCGGGATACCTTGGACTTGCAGTAGTATGAACTTGTGCATTGGCCGGACGGGGGGAGGGGCCATGCGGCGGGTCGAGGGGAATGGCACGAGCTCACACCGCTTCACTTCGAAGCTTCTCGTCGCGCTGGTCGCCGCGTCGGCAGCCCTGCTGTGCGGATGCGGCGAGGCGGAGGTGTCTCCCATCTCGACAGAGGACCTTGCCGCCGCGCCGATCGCGAGATCGGTCGAGGCCCTCGACGGGGCGGGAGAGCGGATCGAACAGCTCGCGCTGCAAGCGGATGCGCTCCAGAAGTCCATCATCGAGCTCGCTGAGGCGAACCAGGAGGATGTCGTAGCGTGGAAGAAGGAGTGGACCGACCGTCAGAGTGACTACGCCGCTGCCGTGGCCGCCGTCGACGAATACAACGCCGGTCTGCCGGAGCCGATCGAGCAGGAGCCGCTCACGCTCGATCGGTTCGACGTGGTGGACGGGGTCATCGTGCGCACTCCGGTCGAAGTCGCCGGCGCGTCATGGGTGCCCGCCTCGCTCAAGAAGCCCTACCCCGCGGCCCCGCAGCCGCCGGCCGGGCTCAGCGTCGAGCCGGGCCCGCTCCTGCGGCAGCTCCGGGCTCTCGCGAAGACGCTGCGAGGGGTCGAGGACGAGCTAGGCCGGCCTTCCTCTCCGTCCGCCCCCGACAAGACGTCGATGGCCGTCGTGGCCGTCACCGACGCCCCCCGCCTGCTGCTCGTTTCGCACGCGCGGGCGACCCTTGCGGCCGCGGTCGACGAGGTCGAGCAGGTGGTCGCCGATCTCCGCACCGCGCTCGACAGAGGCATCACCAGCGATCCACTGATGGGCGACGTGTGCACGAAGCCGCTGACGAAGCTCGAGCTCTCGGCGGCAGGGGCGGTCGAGGAGGCGCGCGCCGCGCTCGTGATGGCCGCCGGGGAGAATCGCATCGCTCCGGCCGGGCTGTCGTGGGCATCGTCGCTGCCGGCCGACTGAGACCTGCCGGCCGACTGAGACACGAGGACGAGAAAGGGGGCGGGCGGTCCGCACGGACCGCCCGCCCCCTGCGCCCCGCCCGAGTTACTTGACGGCGTCCCGCCCGCGCTCGCCGGTCCGCGTACGCACCGCGTCGTCGACCGGGCTGACGAAGATCTTGCCTTCGCCGATCTGCGCCGACTTGAGCGACGCCTTGATGCGCTCGATGATGTGCTCGACCTCGGCCTCGAGGACGACCATCTCGACCTTCATCTTGGGATGGAAGACGTACTGGCCGGGCTTCACCTCTTCGCCGCGCGTGAAACCACGCTGCACGCCGAAGCCCTTGCACTCGACGACCGTCATGCCGAGCACGCCCTCCACGGCCAGCGCCTTCGCCACCGCGTCCAGGCTGTACGGCTGGATGTAGACCTCGATCTTCTTCATCGCCTGCGCTCCTTTCAGGCCCTCATGCGGGTCCTGTCACCTCGAGTCCTGTGGCCGCCTCAGCGCCCGGGTCTTACCCGAGCCCCGGGGCGGTGAACCGCTCGCGGCCGTGCCGACCGGAGCGGGTGTGGCGGGGCCGCGCGCGCGGCCCCGCCCCCCGTGCCGTCGCTCAGACGACGCCCTGGGCCATCATCGCGTTGGCGACCTTGAGGAAGCCCGCGATGTTGGCGCCGGCGACGTAGTTGCCGTCCATGCCGTAGGCGGCGGCGGCGTCGACGCACTGCTGATGGATGCTCTTCATGATGCCGTGCAGGCGCGCGTCGACCTCTTCACGCGACCAGCTGAGGCGCAGGCTGTTCTGCGACTGCTCGAGGCCGGAGGTCGCGACGCCGCCGGCGTTGGCGGCCTTGCCGGGGCCGTAGAGCAGCTTCTTCTCGACGAAGAGGTTGACGCCCTCGGGCACGGTCGGCATGTTGGCGCCCTCCGAGACCAGATACACGCCGTTGTCGACGAGGTTCTGGGCGTCCGTCGCGTTGATCTCGTTCTGCGTCGCGCAAGGGAAGGCGCAGTCGGCCTTGTGGGCCCAGAGCGGGTTGAAGCCCTTGGCCGGGTCGGCCGGCGTGAAGACGGCGCTCGGGTACTTGTCGGCGTACTCCTTGACGCGGCCGCGCTTCTCGTTCTTGAGCTCGAGCAGGAAGGCGAGCTTGTCGCGGTCGAAGCCCGCCTCGTCGTAGATGTAGCCGCCCGAGTCGCTGCAGGTGACCGGCTTGCCGCCGAGGTCGAGGATCTTCTCGATCGCGTACTGGGCGACGTTGCCGGAGCCCGAGACGAGACAGGTCTTGCCCTCGAGGGTCTCGTCGCGCGTGGCCAGCATCTCGGCGGCGAAGTACACGGCGCCGTAGCCGGTGGCCTCGGGGCGGATCAGGGAGCCGCCGAACTCGATGCCCTTGCCGGTGAGCACGCCCACGAACTCGTTGCGGATGCGCTTGTACTGGCCGAACATGAAGCCGATCTCACGGCCGCCGACACCGATGTCGCCGGCGGGGATGTCGGTGCGGTCGCCGATGTGGCGCGAGAGCTCGGTCATGAAGCTCTGCGTGAAGCGCATGACCTCGAGGTCGCTCTTGCCCTTGGGGTCGAAGTTCGAGCCGCCCTTGCCGCCGCCCATGGGCAGCGTGGTGAGCGAGTTCTTGAAGACCTGCTCGAAGGCGAGGAACTTGAGGAGGCCGAGGTAGACGCTGGGGTGGAAGCGCAGGCCGCCCTTGTAGGGCCCGATCGCGCTGTTCATCTCGACGCGGTAGCCCTTGTTGATCTGGATCTCGCCCTTGTCGTCGACCCAGGGCACGCGGAACATGATGACGCGCTCGGGCTCGGCGATGCGCTCGAGGACCTTCGCCTCGCGGTACTTCGGGCTCTTCTCGAGGACCGGCTCGAGCGACTCGACCACCTCCTGCACGGCCTGATGGAACTCGGGCTCGCAGGGGTTGTCGGCCTGGACCTTGGCCATGAACTCGTCAACAAAAGCGCTCATCGATAGCCCTCCACTCGGGACCTGGACGGTGTCGCGGGGGACGCGGTCCGCGGGCCGCTCGCGGACGAGCGCCGCACCGGCCCCCCTGCCCACTCTCCTCTTGTCGCGCGCGGGCGTGAGGGGGACTCGGCACCCGGGCGCTGGTCGGCACGCGCCGCGGCCGGCAAGAACAAAGACCGGCCCGCGACCGCCCGCAGTATATGTGCGGGCCCCA
Source organism: Thermoleophilia bacterium (assembly GCA_036351205.1). Taxonomy (GTDB): domain Bacteria; phylum Actinomycetota; class Thermoleophilia; order UBA2241; family UBA2241; genus UBA2241. Next base: position 3,272 of record JAZBOM010000458.1, read on the forward strand.
CGGCGCGCCTAGTCCAGAACGGCCCAACTTGGCGCGCCGCGACGCGCCAATCCGTACAGAGCGGACAAACGAGCAGGGGGCGCGGGAGGCTCTGGGCCGGCGGGCGGCGGGCGAACGCGCAGCCGGCCCCTCGTGGAGCGCCGCCCGCGGCGCCTCTCCAGCCTCGCCGATCGCACAGCGCTGTCGTCGGCACGCTCGCCATCTGGACATCGTGTCCAAGTGATGGCCCTCCCGTTGCCAGTAGGTTAGTAAGAATTGACTAAGCCCGCAGGGCTTTCTATAGTCCGTATGGAGAGGGCGACAGTCCCCCTCGGACCCTCCCTCCCCACCGCACCGAACCAGCCGCGAGCGCCCCGTCTCGACGCGCGCCCGCGCCCGCCCGGCCAGCGCCGCGCCCGCCCGCGAGGGCGCGAGGAAGGAGTCGCACGCATGCCGCTCAAGACCCCCGAAGAGTTCGTCCGGAGCCTCGCCGACCTCGACCTGCAGATCTACCTCTTCGGCGACAAGGTCGACGACTGGGTGAACCATCCCGTCATCCGCCCGAGCATCAACTGCATCGCGATGACCTATGAGCTCGCCCGGCAGCCCGAGTATGAAGACCTGATGCTGGCCACGAGCCACCTCACCGGCGAGAAGGTCAACCGCTTCACCCACATCCACCAGTCGACCGAAGACCTCGTCAAGAAGGTCAAGATGCAGCGTCTCCTCGGGCAGAAGACGGGGTCCTGCTTCCAGCGCTGCGTCGGCATGGACGCGATCAACGCCCTCTACTCGGTCACCTACGAGTGCGACCAGGCGCGGGGCACCGGCTACCACGCCCGCTTCAAGGACTACGTGAAGTTCCTGCAGGAGAACGACCTCGTCGCCGACGGCGCCATGACCGACCCCAAGGGCGACCGCAGCCTGCCCCCGCACCAGCAGCCCGACCTCGACATGTACGTGCACGTCGTCGAGCGGCGGGACGACGGCATCGTCGTGCGCGGCGCCAAGGCGCACCAGACCGGGGCCTGCAACTCGCACGAGATCATCGTCATGCCGACCATCGCCATGCGCGAGGGCGACGAGGACTTCGCGGTCAGCTTCAGCTGCCCGGCCGACGCCCCCGGCGTCTTCTACATCTACGGCCGCCAGAGCTGTGACACGCGCAAGCTCGAGGGCAACGAGCTCGACGTCGGCAACGCCCAGTACGGCGGCCAGGAAGCGCTCATGGTCTTCGACGACGTCTTCGTCCCCTGGGAGCGCGTCTACCTCTGCGGCGAGGTCGAGTTCTCGGGCGCCCTGGTCGAGCGCTTCGCCGGCTTCCACCGCCAGAGCTACGGCGGCTGCAAGTCCGGCGTCGGCGACGTGCTGATCGGCGCCGCCGCGGTGGCCGCCGAGATGAACGGCGTGCAGAAGGCGAGCCACATCAAGGACAAGCTCATCGAGATGACGCACCTCAACGAGACCCTGTACTCGTGCGGCGTCGCCTGCTCGGCCGAGGGCTCGCGCATGCCGGCCGGCAACTACCAGATCGACATGCTGCTGGCCAACGTCTGCAAGCAGAACGTGACCCGCTTCCCCTACGAGATCGCCCGCCTCGCCGAGGACATCGCCGGCGGCCTGATGGTCACGATGCCGTCGGCCCAGGACCTCGCCGACGAGAAGATCGGGCCGATCGTCGAGAAGTTCCTCGTCGGCCAGTGCGACACCCCGACCATCGACCGCCTGCGCGTCCTCAGGCTCGTCGAGAACCTCACCCTGGGCACCGCGGCCGTCGGCTACCGCACCGAGTCGATGCACGGCGCCGGCTCGCCGCAGGCGCAGCGCATCATGATCGCCCGGCAGAGCAACATCGACCACAAGAAGGAGCTCGCCAAGGCGCTCGCCGGCGTCGGCAAGCCCTGGGACAAGACGGCGGTCAAGAAGCCGGCCGCGACCGCGGCCGGGTGACGGCCGCCGGTCGACCGCCAGGGCCAAGGTGAGACCGTGACCGCCGACCCCGGCACGCCCGACGCCGCCGCCGAGACCGTCGAC
>JAZBOM010000459.1:0-2127 GCA_036351205.1 Thermoleophilia bacterium
CCCGCCGCTCGCCACGCAGACGGGGCGGCAGCCGCGGGACAGCGACACCTCGACACAGGCCAGGGTCTCCTCGGTCTCGCCGGAGTAGCTCACGGCGACGACGAGGGTCGTGGGCCTCACCCACGCGGGCAGGTCGTAGCCACGCACGACGCTCGCCGGCACGGCGAGCTCGCCGGCCGTCGCCAGCACGAGCTCGCCGCCGATCGCGGAGCCGCCCATGCCGCAGACGGCGACGCCGTCGGGGCGCGCGGGCAGCGCCGGCGCGCCCGCCCCGGCGTCGCCGTCCAGCGCCCGCCGGGCCGCGTCGTAGCCCTCGACGAACTGCCGGCCGAGACCGGCTATGGCCGCGGCCATGCCGGCGCGGTCGAGCTCGGCGACCCTGGCGGGCCCGAGCTCGACGGCGCCGGGATCGAGCTCGACCCCCGCGGCCGGCGTGTCGTCAGCCGGGGTCACCGCAGGCCCCGATCGTCACGCAGAGCATCCCCGGCCCCGACCGTCGCGCGGAGCATCTCAGGCCCCGATCACGGAGAGCACGAGGTCGCGCTTCTCCTCCATGAGCTCCCGGCTGTCGGCGCCGAGGTTGAGGCGCAGCAGGGGCTCGGTGTTGGAGGGGCGCACGTTGAAGTGCCAGTGCTCGTGGTCGACGGAGACGCCGTCGAGCTTCGTGACCTCCCCGTCGCCGAAGCGCTCCTCGATGCGCGCCAGCGCCGCGGCGACGTCGTCGACGGTCGAGTTGATCTCGCCGGAGATGAAGTAGCGGCTGCGCAGCGGCTCGAGCAGCTCGGCCAGGGTCGCCTTCTTCTGCGAGAGCAGCTCGAGGATGAGCAACGCCGGGACGAAGCCCGAGTCGGCGTTGAAGTTGTCCCTGAAGTAGTAGTGACCCGAGACCTCTCCGCCGAAGAGCACCGGCTCGCGGCGCATGCGCTGCTTGAAGAACGCATGCCCGACACGGTTGACGAGCGGCACGCCGCCGGCGGCCCGGATGGTGTCGGGCACGGCGCGGCTGGCGCGGAGGTCGTAGAGGATCGCCGCGCCGGGCTCCTTGAGCAGGAGCGCCTCGGCGAGCAACGCGGTGACGAAGTCGCCGGGCACGAACTCGCCGGTCTCGTCGATGAAGAAGCAGCGGTCGCCGTCGCCGTCCCAGGCGATGCCGAGGTCGGCGCGCTCGGCGAGCACGCGGGCGACGATCTCGCGGCGGTTCTCCTCGAGCAGCGGGTTGGGCTCGTGGTTGGGGAAGGCGCCGTCGACCTCGAAGTACATCTCGAGGGCGCGGACCGGGGTGCCGGCGAAGACGCGCGGCGCGAGAGCGCCGGCGATGCCGTTGGCGGCGTCCATGACCACGCGGTACGGCGCCAGCGCGCCCACGTCGACGAAGCCGTGGAGGTGACGCACGTAGCCCTCGTAGAGGTCGACGCGCTCGCGGACCGCGCCGCCCGGGACGGGCGGCAGCTCGCCCGCGGCCTGCACGCGCCGCAGCAGCTCGGGCATGCCGGCCTCTCCGGAGAGCGGCAGGGCGCCCTCCCCGACGAGCTTCAGGCCGTTGTACTGCGGCGGGTTGTGGGAGGCGGTGACCATGGCCCCGCCGTCGAGACCGCGGCTCGCCACCCCGAAGTACACCATCTCGGTGGCGACCATGCCGAACTCGGTGACCGAGGCGCCGGCGCGGGCGGCGCCCGTCGCGAACGCCTCGGCGATGCCCGGCGACGACGGGCGCGGGTCGGTGCCGATGCCGAGGGAGCGCGCCTCGAGCTGCCGGGCGAGGGCGAAGCCGATGCGCTCGGCGACCGGCTCGTCGAGCTCGGACGGATACAGGCCGCGGACGTCGTAGGCCTTGAAGATGCCGGCCGGGACCGAACGGGTCATGTCTCCTCCCTGCCGCGCAGCTGCTCGCGGAAGTCGACGGCGTTGTCGGGCAGCGTGGTGCCCGGCGCGAGGCAGATACCGCCCGTGAGGCGGTTGCCGGCGCCGACCTCGCAGCCTTCGCCGAGCACACAGGCGGAGAGCTGGCTGCCGGCGCCGACGCGTGCCTCGCGCACCAGGATGCTGCGCTCGACCAGCGCGTGGTCGGCGATCTCGACCCCCGACTGCACGACGGACTCGGCGACCACGGCGCCCGCGCCGAGGCGG
>JAZBOM010000460.1:0-6676 GCA_036351205.1 Thermoleophilia bacterium
CGCTCGTGCCCAGCCAGCGGGAGGGCGGGCAGTTCATGTTCGTCGTCCTCCTGCCTCTCCTCCTGCCGGTCTGGTTCAACTTCGTGCTCATCAACGAGCCGGAGGGGACGCTGGCCCTGGCTCTGAGCCTCTTCCCGCTCTCGGCGCCGGTGGCGATGACCGCCCGGCTCGCGGCCGGCGACGTGCCGCTGTGGCAGCCCGTCGTCGCGCTCGCCGGACTTGCGCTCACCGCCTACCTCTTCGTCCTGCTCGGGGCGCGGGTCTTCAGCGCCGGCACGCTGCTCTCGTCGGAGAGCCTCAGCTGGCGGCGCCTTCGCGGCGCGGTGCGGACCGCGCTCCGGGCCGAGTAGAGTGACCGTCGGCCGGTCCGGAGCGGAGATCAAGGAGTCAGCCCTATGAGACCGTTCTCGAAACGCCGCTATCACCGCGTGGGCGATCTGGTCGGCGACGTGTGCGCTCTCTGGCGCGACCGCGCGCAGGTCCGCGCAGTGATGCGCGGCGCGGCGATCGACGACGTCTTCCGCGAGCGGCTGATGCTCGCGGTCACCGAGGTGAACGGCTGCCGGTACTGCTCGTACGCGCACGCCCGCGCGGCGCTCGCGGCGGGGCTCACGCGGGCCGACGTCGAGGCCCTGGCGAAGGGCGACCTGGAGGGCGCTCCGCCGGACCAGGCCGTGGCCCTGCTCTACGCGCGGCACTGGGCCGAGACGGACGGCCGCCCCGACACCGAGATCCGGGCGAAGGTCCTCGAGGCGTACGGCGAGGCGAGGACCGCGTCCATCGAGCTCGCGCTGCGGGCCATCCGCGTCGGCAACCTCACCGGCAACTCATGGGACTACCTGCTCTACCGGGCGTCGGGGGGCCGCCTGGGCGACACGCGGCCCGGGCGGCCGGCCACGTGACCCTCTTCGCCGGCGCCGTCACGCCCTGACGCCCCGTCTCTGTCGCGTCATCGGTTTCCTCGCCTCCCTACGGGGTAGTCGCCTCACGAGGGGACTCTCGACGGGGAGGTAGCGATGACGAGAGTCACGGAGTGGGTGCTGGGGATCGTCGGCGGCATCGCCGCGTTCCTCGGCCTGTTCATCCTGTTCGCGGGAGAGGACCAGTACCTGGGCATCGGCGGCGACCTGACGTGGCGCGTCGGCGAGATCGCCTCCGGATGGGGCTACGGGCTGCTGATCGGCGGCGTCGCCCTGCTGGTCGTCACGGTCGTGCTCGTGGCCTGGGACCTGCGCCACCCACGCGAGCACGGGTTGAGGAGCGAGTTCGCCGGCCTGATGACGCACCTCGTCATCTTCGTGCTCGTGAACACGCTGCTCTGGGTGCAGGACATCGCGGCGGGCGGCGGGCTGGAGTACGCCTACTGGGTGACAATCCCCTGGGGCATCGGTCTCCTGGCCCACATCGTCGCCTACGCGGTCGACAGCCTCCGCCGCAGCCGCGGACCGGCCGAAGAGAGGCGCCAGGGACCGCCCCGGGCGATCCATCACCACTAGGGCGTCTCGAGTCCTGGCGGCGTCCGCAGGGCCCTCGGCGGACGCCGTCTGACGGCGCGCTCGTGCGGGATGCGCGGGTGGGACGTTGGCGTTGGCAGCAGCGTCCGGGGTGACGGCGGCGTGACGGACGCTGCGACCCTTTGACCGTCCCTGCGACGCCGCCGGCGGTGATGTCTGCGCCCAGCGCGGTACAATGCACGGTGTCTGTCAACCTCCGCTGCACGGCCGTGTTCGCGGTCCTGCGACGGGGGACGCCGCCGCGTCGATGGGGAGCCGGTGGCCAGGGCCAGAGACAGTCGAGATCGGCGTCGCACGCGCACGCCTGACGGGGCTACCGAGGGTGTCGCCGGAAGCGCCGACCCCACGAACTTCTCCGATCCACCGCGGTTCGTCGCTCGCGAGACCAAACTCCATCCGCCCCGTCTCCAGACGCGCGTCGTGCCAAGGACTCGCCTCGTCGAGACCCTTGTGGGCTGCGACCTCGCGTTGGTGCTTCTCTCGGCCCCCACGGGGTCGGGCAAGACGCTGGCGGTCCGGCAGTGGATGGACGCCGACAAGCGCCCGTTCGCGTGGCTGCAGCTCGATCGCGGCGACAACGACCCGGTGACGCTGCTGCAGTATGTGGCCCGCGCCCTGGGCCACGTGACCCCGCTCGACCCGGTGGTCACGCGATGGCTCGAGTTGCCGGAGCCGCCCGTCGGCAAGGTCATCCTGCCGACGATGGCTGCGGCCGTCTCGTCTGCGTCTCCGTTCGTGCTCGTGCTCGACGACAGCCACCTCGTCCACGAGCCGCGCTGCTGGTCTCTCGTGTCGACCCTGATCGAGGCGCTGCCGGCGGGGTCGGTGATGGCGATCAGCGGGCGCACCGATCCTGCGCTGCCGCTGGCTCGCCTGCGCACGCACGGTGCGCTGGCCGAATGCGGCATGGAGCGGCTCGCCTTCGACCGCGAGGAGCTCCGCACGATGCTCGAGCTGCACGACGTCGAAGCCGACGAGGCCGCCCTCGACGCCCTGATGGCATCGACCGAGGGTTGGGCGGCCGGGATCTACCTCGCGGTGCTCGCGAGCAGCCGGCGCGGCGTGTCGTTGGCGGACGTGCCGGTCACCGGCGATCGGTACGACATCGCCCAATACCTCACGACCGAGGTGCTCGCCGAGTTGGACCCCGACACCGTCCGCTTCCTCACGCACACGTCGGTCGTGTGGCGCCTCTGCGGCGAGCTGTGCGACGCGCTGACGGGGCGAGACGACGGCGCCGCGACGCTCGATGCCGTCGACCACAACAACCTCTTCCTCATGCGTCTCGACGGCGGCACGGGCTGGTACCGTTATCACCACCTCTTCGCCGACCTGCTGCAGGCCGAGCTCAGGCGCCGCGAGCCGCGACTGGTGCCCGAGCTGCATCGCCGCGCTGCGCGCTGGTTCGAGAGGCGGGACCGTGTGGCCGACGCCGTGCACCATTGGCTGGCGGCCGGGGAGGTCGAGGCGGCGGGGGACCTGGTGGCCGCCCGCTGGATGTCACGCTACCTGACGGGGCGGCTGATGACCGCTCGCCGGTGGCTTGAGGCGTTTACGCCGGAACAGATCCGAGCCGACACGCCGCTGACGATCGCCGCGGCATGGGTGCACGCGCTGACCGGAGAGAACGCGACCGCCCGCGGGCTGCTTGCGAATCTTGGGCGTCTCGAGGCTGACCTGCCCGCGCCGGACGGTGCGGCCTCCATCGCCTCGTCCGTGGCCATCCTTCGCGGCACGCTGGCCGCTGACGGCGTGGCGCGCATGAAGGAGGACGCCCGGCTCGCCGTGCGCCTCGAATCGGCGGGACGAGGTGGTCCGTGGCATGGGTTCGCGCGTCACCTTCTGGGCGTCGCCGAGATGGTGAGTGGGCGCGAGGCGGCCGCCGAGGAAGCCTTCGAGTCGGCGGCCGTCGAGAATCGCACCCTACGCAGCGGAATCGATCTCGCGTCCGTCGGCTTTCTCTCGTTGCTCGCGGCGGACGCGGGCCGCTGGGCGGATGCCGAGGACCACGCGGCCGAGGCCGCCCGGATCGCCGCCTCTTACGAGCTCGCGGACTGTCTGCCGAGCGTGCCGGCGCGCATGGCGCGCGACCGTCTGTGCGCGCGGGCCGGCGACGACGACGCCGTCGCCGACCTCGAGGACCTCTTCGAGGAGCTCGACCCCGAGTTCTGCCCCTGGCTCCGCGTTCGTGCTGCGCTTCTGGTCGCGGAGGCGCTCATCGACCGCCGCGAGGCGGCGGCCGCCCGCGGCTGGCTCGACAGGGCCAGCGCCGACGTGGCGCGCTGGACGGAGGCGCCGGGGCTCACGCGTCGCCTGGACGAGCTCGAGTCGCGGCTCCGGTCGCTGGCGGCGACGGAGCCTCTGACCCCTGCGGAGACGCGCGTGCTAGGACTTCTCGCGACGAACCTCACGTTCGCGGAGATCGCGGCGCGGCTCAACGTCTCTCCGAACACGGTCGGCACGCACGTGAAGGCGATCTACCGCAAGCTCGGCGCCGCTAGGCGGTCAGAGGCCGTCGATCGCGCCGCCGGGATCGGGCTACTCGGCGGGCGTCCGCCCATCGCCTGACCGTCTGCGCTCCAATACCACTCGCGCTGCCGTAGCATCCGTGGGCCGTGGCCTGGAGTGGGCCCGGGGCCGCGCCGCGCCGGTCGAGGCGGGGCGCCATCGGCGCCGCAGCGAGATCCGGGTGCGTGGCGAGCCTGACCAAGCCTTACCGAGAATCACCTGAATCAGGTGAGGACGACCGCGCCCGTCCGATGCACACTCTCTGGTGGACGATCGCCGTTGCGGGAAGAGTGAGCATGCTGCGTCTGTGTCGCCTGTGTCTCGTCGCGCTCACGATCTCATGGCCTATGGGTCTCGGGACGAACGCAGTGGTGCGAGCGTCGGAGGTGGCGCCGACGTTCACCCCTGACGCGACTCTGCTGGTGCCGCGGTTCACCATCCAGTCTGGGGCTGCGGCGACGAACTCGACGCAGGTCCGGATCGGCGACCGTGGCTACTCTCCGTACTTCAGGCCCGGGATGCTGGTCTGGGACGGTGGCAGCATCATCGGCGGCGCGGGGTCGACGGCCGGCATGGACGTCGCACGGCAGACCATGCGACTGATCCCGCGCGCGTGCCGCAGTCGCGAGTCCGTGTCGGGCAACGCGCTGATCAAGGACATGGTGGCCGAAGCCGAGGCGGAGGTGGACACGTGGTTCGACTCGCGAGCGGACGTCGACGCCTGTATCGCGATGCCGGGCTCCGCCGACCTGCGCGCCGGCCGCACGCCGGCGGGGGTCTACCGCGACGTTGTGACCTACTGCCGCGCGCGTCGCGCCAAGGGCTTCTCCGTCGTGGTCGTCACCTTGTTGCCGCGCACGACACCGGCCGCGTTCGAGCAGCTGCGGCAGAGGTACAACCGCCTTCTTCGTGAGAACTGGGTTAGCTTCTGCGACGGGCTGGCCGACGTCGCCGCCGACGGCCGCATCGGCGACTGCGGCGACAACCTCGACCGTACCTACTACCGCAAGGACGGCGTCCATCTGACCGACGCCGGCTACGGTGTCATGGCGTCGGTCGTCGCCCCCGTCCTGAGCGCGTTCGTGTGGCGCTCGAGCAGCTGCGAGATGCGCTTCCTCTGTCTCGACGGCACGTGGACCGAGTGGCGACCTCACGCTCCTGCCTTCGACTGGCATCTCGCGAGCGGCGACGGGGTCAAGACCGTGATCGCCGAGTACCGCGAAGGCGGCGGTCCGGCATTCGCGGTGAGTGACGATATCTTCCTCGACACCGCCCGACCCAACACCGTGGCGCCCGATCGGGCGATCGGGCGCCGAGGCACGGTCGTGACCCTTGCGTGTCGCGTGAACGACCCGCTGCCCTCGTGCGGCTCGGCCGACCTCAGGATCAAGCTGGCGACGCTCGCCGGGCACCTCGTGAAGACCTTCAGGCGCGCGGACAGACCCACCAACACCTGGCTCTCCGTGAGCTTCAGGGTGCCGTACACCTGTGCCGACCATGCCTACAGGTTCTCCGTCTACGCGGACGACGCAGCCGGCAACGAGCAGGTCGCCGTCGGCAGCAACGAGTTGAGACTCCGGTAGAGCTCCTCTCGCCCTCAGCGTCACCCAAGAATCACCCATTTCATGTGAAGACGCCCGTATCTCACGCTCGTACTCTCGGCGAGTGAGGGCCAGATGCCGTCGGGGAGCGCCTCTGGGGCCGGCTCCCCGGCGGCGCCCACGGCCGAGGGCGCCACCAAGGAGGTCGCATGACGGTACTGCATGCGGTCGCTCGCTCGAGTCTGTCCACACCTCCGAGAGGAGCCACGTCATGAAGAAGCTCACGATCATCCTCATCCTGGTGCTCGCCACGGTCGTCGTCACGAGCGCGTTCGCGCCCGTCGCGGCGGCGGCGAAGAACCCGAACCCGCGGGTCGTCCCGCCCACCGCCTCGCCCTACGGGTACAGCTACGGCGAGTGGGGTGCGAAGTGGTGGCAGTGGGCGCTCGGCATCCCTGCGAGCATCAACCCGCTGGCGGACGAGTCGGGCGACCTGGTCGCGGTCGGGCAGTCCGACCGGGTCTGGTTCCTGTGCGGCACGATCTACTTCTCGCCCGCGCCCGGTGGACCTGACTACGCCTACGAGGGAGTCGCAGAGCGGACCTGCACGATCCCGACCGGCAAGACCCTCTTCTTCCCGATCATCAACGTCGAGTGCTCGACGGCGGAGGGCAACGGGGAGACGGTGGAGGAGCTCACGGCGCTGTGCGACTTCTACATGACCCATGCAACGTCGCTCTCGGTCACGGTCGACGGCAGGCCGTTGAAGAACCTCTTCGCCTACAGGGGCACCTCGGGGGGCTACCTGCTCTCGTGGCCCGATGACGACGTGCTGTTCGGTCTGCCGCCGCTCGACGAACCTACCCTGTCGGTGTCCGACGGCTACTGGGTCATGCTGCCGCCCTTGAAGGTCGGGCAGCACACGCTTCACTGGACCGGCAGGCAGGAATTCACCGAGGCCGCAGACGGCTTCGATGGGATCTTCTCGCAGGACATCACGTATCACCTGACGGTGGTCCCCCGCTGACACCTGGAGGCCGCCGGAAGAAGACTCCGACCTCTTCGTCGCAGGGGTGATGTCGACAGGCGCCGCGACGGGCGACACGGCGTCGC
>JAZBOM010000461.1:0-2359 GCA_036351205.1 Thermoleophilia bacterium
CGTCATCCTGCTCGGGCGACAGCTGCGCACGCTGGCGCCCGAGCGGACCGGAGGCGAAGGCGAGCGGCGCGCCGGCGTCGACGGCGGGCGGCGCGGCGACGCCGAGCTCCCGCGACGCACCGAGGCGCGCGCCGACCGCGTGTCGAAGGGCGAGGGACGCACCACCGGCGAGGACGGGGCCGCCACACCGGGCGGCGCCCGGGGCAGCGGACACGCCGACGAGCCGGCCGGAGAAGACCGTCCGGCCGACGGCCGGCCTGTCGGCGACGGCGAGAGCGAGGAGCCGGCCGCGCCGCGGGAGCCGGGTCGCCGGCCGGCGGGCGGCGCCCGCACCGTCGCCTGGCTCGCCCTCTGTCTCGTCGCCCTGCCGCTCGCGGTCTACCTCGCGAGCTACACCCCGTACTTCGCCAACGGCCACACGCTGGCCGACTTCCGCGAGCTGCACAGCCAGATGCTGCACTTCAACTTCACCCTCTCGGCAGAGCACTCCTACGCCTCGAGCGCGCCGACCTGGATCCTCGACTACCGCCCGGTCTGGTACTCGTTCCGCGAGATCGCCGCCCGCTTCTACGGCGTCGTCGCGATCGGCAACCCCCTGCTCTGGTGGACGAGCCTCCTCTGCCTGGTCGCGGCAGCGGTCCTCGCTCTGCGCCGCCGCAGCGTGACGCCGGCCCTGGCGGCGCTGCTCGTCGTGGTGCTCTACCTGCCGTGGTTCGCGACCACGCGCACGTCGTTCCTCTACTACATGACGCCGGTGGCGCCGTTCCTGGCCATCCTCGTTGCCGCGGTCGCCGCCGAACTCGTCGACGGTCCGCGCCGGCGCCGCGACGGCACGCCGGCCGGCGAGGTCGTCGACCCATCCGCCGGCCCTCCGCTCGCGGCCCGCATCGCCGCCGTCGCCGCCGCAGGGCTCGTAGCAGCCCTGCTCTGGTACCCGCTGGGCCGGCTCGCCGCGCTGCTCTTCTGGGAGCTGCCCGGCCGCGTCGCCGATGCGCTGGCCTGGGTCGCCGCGGGCGTCGGCGTCGCCCTCGCCGTCACGACGGCCCTGATCGCCTTGAACTCCCGCCGCCTGCGGCCCTGGTTCGTCCTGCTCCTGCTCGGCGCGATCGTCGGCATCGCCGTACCCTTCCTCCCCATCGTGCTCGACGTGGCCATCTCGAAGGAGGACTTCTACCGCCTCATGTGGTTCCCGAACTGGATCTGAGGGGATGCCGGCCGCAAGTCACGCGGCGGGCACGGAGGCGGACGGGGCGCCGGGCCTCACCGGCCCGGCGCCCCGTCCGCCTCGCCATCTGTCGGCCGACTCAGGCGATGACGGCCGCCATGATCGCCTTCTGTGCGTGCAGGCGGTTCTCGGCCTGGTCGAAGACCACCGAGTGCGGTGAGTAGAGCACCTCTTCGGTGATCTCCTCGCCCCAGTGCGCCGGCAGGCAGTGCATGACCTTGACCTGCGGGCCGGCGCGGTGCACGAGGTCCATGTTCACCTGATAGGCGGCGAGAGCCGCGAGGCGCGTGTCGTGCTCGGCCTCCTGCCCCATGCTGGTGAATGTGTCGGTGTAGATCACGTCGGCGCCCTCGACGGCGGCCTGCAGGTCGCTCGTCAGCTCGATCGTCGCGCCGGTCGCCTCTGCGTCCTCCCGCGCCCGGGCGATGATCGCCGCGTCGGGCTTGTAGTCATCGGGCGTGCAGATGACGACGTGCATGCCGGTCTTGGCCCCCACCTCGGCCAGCGAGTGGGCGACGTTGTTGCCGTCGCCGGAGAAGACGAGCTTCTTGCCCGCGAGGTCGCCGCAGTGCTCGCGCACGGTCATCGCGTCGGCCATGCCCTGGCAGGGGTGGTGCAGGTCGGTGAGGCCGTTGATGACGGGGATCTGGCCGTAGTTCGCGAGGTCCTCGACGTCCTGCTGGGCGAAGGTGCGGATCATGATGCAGTCGACGTAGCGGCTCATCACGTTGGCCGTGTCCTTGATGGTCTCGCCGACACGGAGCTGGATGTCGTTGGCGTTGAGGAACATCGGCTGCGCGCCGAGCTGCTCGATGCCGACCTCGAAGCTCATGCGCGTGCGGGTCGAGGTCTTCATGAAGATCATCGCCACGGCGCGGCCCTCGAGGACGGCGTGCGCTGCGCGGCGCTTCTGCGCGTCCTTCAGGGCGGCGGCCAGCTCGAGCAGCGAGGCGACCTCGGCCGGACTGTAGTCGTGGATGGTGAGGAAGCTGCGACCGGTCAGGTCGAGCTCGGAGAGACACCGCTTGACGGTCTCGGGCATGGGACCTCCTCGTCGGGTCGATCGACGGCGGGCGCCCTGCGCCGGCGGGCGCGCGCCGTGGTCAGTCGCTGCAGTCTAGCGAAGATGCGGGC
>JAZBOM010000462.1:0-2471 GCA_036351205.1 Thermoleophilia bacterium
CCACCACCGCGGGCAGCTCCGCCCCGGCGCCCACCGTCAGGCGCTGGCCGTCGAGCCGCTGAGCCTCGTTGCGCGCGAGGACGACGAGCCCGGCCAGCCCGCGGTCGGCGACGAGGACGTTGGTCATGCGGCCGAGGACGGTCAGGGGGACAGCGAGGTCGCGGGCGACGGCGACGCCGTGGACGAGCGCGTCGGTCGTCGTCGCCCGGTAGAGGTACTCGGCCGGTCCGCCGACGCCGTAGGTGCAGAGCGGCGCGAGCGGGACGGCCTCCTCGAGGCCGGGGAGCTCGCGCCGCAGGGTCTCCCTGAGCTCGCTCACGGGGCCATCATACCTGCGCAAGAGGGTATGCTTCGCAGGTCACGGAGGGACGGAGCGGCCCATGAGCGACGACACGAGGACGACCGTAGGCGCAGCCGAGCGGGGGGACCCGCACGACGGGAGTCTGCCCGGGAGCACCGCCGGCGAGAGCCCGGGCGCCGACGAGCGCGCCGGCGCTGCGGGTCGCACGCGGGGGTTCGAGACCCTCGCTCTTCACGCCGGGCACGCGCCCGACGCACAGACCGGCGCGCGCGCCGTGCCCATCTACCAGTCCACGTCGTTCGTCTTCGACGACGCCGAGCACGCGGCGCAGCTCTTCGCCCTCGAGGCCGAGGGCCACATCTACTCGCGCATCTCGAACCCGACGGTGGCCGTGCTCGAGGAGCGCGTCGCGGCGCTCGAGGGCGGCGTCGCCGCGGTCGCCTTCTCCTCGGGTCAGGCGGCCCTGACCGCCGCCGTGCTCAACCTCGCCGGCGCCGGCGACCACTTCGTCTCCGCCGCCGCGCTCTACGGCGGCACGCACACGCTCTTCCAGCACACGCTGCGGCGCCTCGGCATCGAGGTGACGTTCGTCGACGGGACTGACCCCGAGGCTTTCGCCGCCGCGATCCGTCCGCAGACGAAGGTCCTCTATGCGGAGACCGTGGCCAACCCCAAGCTCGACACGCTGGACATCGCCGCCGTCGCTCAGGTGGCGCACGAGGCCGGCCTGCCGCTGATCGTCGACAACACGATGCCGTCGCCGTACCTGCTGAGCCCGCTCGAGCACGGCGCCGACGTCGTCTTCCACTCGCTGACCAAGTTCCTCGGCGGCCACGGCACCTCGATCGGCGGCGTGCTCGTCGACGGCGGCCGCTTCGACTGGGCGGCGAGCGGCCGCTTCCCCGGCTTCACCGAGCCCGACGAGTGCTACCACGGCCTCGTCCACGCTGAGGCCTTCGGCGCGGCCGCCTTCGCCGGCAAGGTACGCACCCAGCTGCTGCGCGACATGGGCGGCAGCCTGTCGCCCTTCAACGCCTTCCTCATCCTGCTCGGCGTCGAGACGCTGCCGCTGCGCATGGAGCGTCACAGCGAGAACGCGCTCGCCGCGGCGCGGGCGCTCGAGGCCGACCCGCGCGTGCGGCGCGTGCTCTACCCCGGCCTTCCGTCACACCCGACGCACGAGACCGCGCAGCGCTACCATCACCGCGGCCTCTACGGCGCGATGCTCGGCATCGAGCTCGAGGGCGGCCGCGACGCCGGCCGCTGCTTCGTCGAAGCGCCCGGCCTCTTCTCGCATCTCGCCAACATCGGCGACGCCAAGTCGCTCGCCATCCACCCCGCCTCGACGACGCACTCGCAGCTGAGCGCGAAGGAGCTCGAGGCGGCCGGTGTGAGCGAAGAGTTCGTGCGTCTCTCCGTCGGCCTCGAGACGCTCGACGATATCCTCGCCGACCTCGACGCGCGCCTCGGCGCCTGCGGCGCGCACGGGAGAGGGCTCGCGTGACGGCTCGCGATCGAGGCGGCAAGGTCATCGGCGACGTGCCGCTCGGCCTCGGCGACGACGTCGGCTCGGCGGGCATCGTCCGTACGAAGCACGTCACCTTCGACGAGCCCGGCCGGGCGCTCAAGCTCGAGGGCGGCGGCACGCTCTGGCCGCTGACCGTCGCCTACGAGACGTACGGCACGCTGAGCGCGGCGCGCGACAACGCCATCCTCGTGTGTCACGCCCTGTCCGGCGACGCGCACGTGGCGGGGCGGCACAGCGCCAACGACCGCAAGGTCGGCTGGTGGGACATGATGATCGGCCCGGGCAAGGGGCTCGACACTGACCGCTACTTCGTCATCTCCGCCAACGTCATCGGCGGGTGCGGGGGGTCGACGGGCCCGTCGTCCGAGGACCCCGCGACGGGCCGCCCGTACGGCACCGGCTTCCCCATCATCACCATCGCCGACATGGTGAACGCCCAGGCCATGTTGCTCGACCACCTCGAGATCCCCAAGCTCCTGGCGGTCGTCGGCGGGTCGATGGGCGGCATGCAGGTGTTGCAGTGGACGGTCGCGCACCCCGACCGGCTCCATCTCGCGATCCCGCTGGCGACGGCGGCTCGGCAGCCTACGCAGGCCATCGCCTTCAACGAGGTCGGCCGCCAGGCGATCATGGCCGACCCGG
>JAZBOM010000463.1:0-2498 GCA_036351205.1 Thermoleophilia bacterium
AGGAACGCGGTCGACAAAGCCGTATGCCCCAAATCGGCGCGGAACCTCTCCACGGCATCGCGCACGATGTCCGCCTCGCCGTGGGGCAGCTCGCGAGTCCCGTCGAGGATCTCCGTCGCGGGTGCCCACGTCCCGCCGGCCGGCGCCTCCGGCTGCACCGCGACGTAGCCTATCGAGAGCGCACGCTGCCCATGGGCGGCACCGCGCCGCGCGGCGTCGTAGGCACGGAGCTGCTCGACGTGCGTGGGCTCGGACGCGGCGCCCGCGGCTTCGCCGACGACACGCAGGGCGGCGGCGTCCATGTCCTCGCCCGGCCGGATGGGGCCGGAGGGCAGGCCTGCAGACGACCGGCCACGTTCACGGTCGCTCTCGGCCAGCAGCACGTTGAGCTCGCCGTCGCGGATCGAGAACACGACCACGTCCACCGTCAGGCTTACGGTCTCGCGAGCAGTGTCCTTCGCTGTGTCGTGAGCGGTCTCAGACGTGGTGTCGCGAGACCGCTCGATGAACGGCATCTCTCCTGCCATTGACAAGCTCCCGGTCACGGCCTACACTACGGCGCGTTCCTGTTCATCTGACCAGAAGACAGGATACGCCCCTCCCACTCCCCCGTCGAGGCGCGAGTGAGCACATGACCCACTGACATCGCTGAGGCCGCGTCGTTCCGGGCCGCCGCATGGGCGCCCCCCGGAGCGACCGGACGATGCGGCAGCCGAGCGTGCCACGTGCACGCCGGCGCCGGTCGATCCGCAGGCCGGCCACAGCGAAGGAGGGTCATGAGCGTCTACATCGCCCACCAGGGCTCGCTCCTCGGGATCTCCACCCAGGACGACGCCACTCCCGAGCAGTACTGCTGCGGCGACTGCCGCCGGTGCCTCGCCGACGGGAGCAGCCACTGCCCGGCGACGATGCGTCGCCTCGAACTCGTCGCCGACGAGTGGATGCTCACCGAGATGGCGAAAAGGTGGTGTTGACAAGAAGGGCCTCAGCCCGTAACATACTGTCAATCTGACACATACCACAAGCCAGTGGGGAGGCGCGGGGACGGCCCGCGTAACGGAACCGCCGAGAGGGGTAACCAATCCGCCTGTGGGGGGCGGCCTTGCCGTGCGGCAGCAGGCGCGGACGGGCCGCCATTTCCCCACGGCACGCCGGGCGTCACGGTACGACGAGACACCCGCACGACGAGACACCCGGCAGACACCCACCACCAGCTGCATCACCACGGGCCGCACAACCACCGGCAGCATCACGACCGGCGGCAGCGACGTACTGGGATACTTCGACGATACCTGGCTAGTGACGCGGCACGTGCCGCGCCGTGCTCCGAAGCATCTGAAGGCTCGACCTCGTCGAGTCCGCACTCGGAGTGACATTCCGCAAGAGGGCGCCGCCCAGGAGGCGCTCAGGCCTTCCAAGGCCCTTCATAGACGCCCGCGCCATTCCCTGAAGGAGGGCGCGCGGGTGTCCCATACACGACATCGCTCCTGCTCCACGCGATGTCCACGCCCAGTCGACCAAATCTCCGCCGGTCTCACTCTTTCCATCGACACACAGGAGGACGCCATCTCCAGATTCAGTCACCGCACCGGGCGCCCCGACGCCCGCAACCGCGAGGGCGCTGCCGCCTTCAGGCAGAGCCCCGAGCTCGCCTTGATCTCCCTGCTGCTCACCTCCTTCCTGACCGACCAGTTCTACCGCTCCGCGAGTGAGGGGCTCGCCGAGCTCGTGACGCTGGCGCGCAGGGTCGACCCGCTCTTCGCCGCGAAGGCGGCGGTCTACGCGCGACGGCGCTTTGGCATGCGCACCGTCACGCACGTCGTCGCCGGCGAGCTCGCCGCCCGCGTCAAGGGCGAGCTCTGGACGAAGCGGTTCTACGACGCGGTCGTCGTGCGCCCGGACGACGTCACCGAGATCCTCGCCTACTACGCCTCGGCGCACGGCATCCAGCCGCTGCCCAACAGTCTGAAGAAGGGTCTCGCCCGCGCCCTGCGGCGCTTCGACGACTACGAGCTCGCGAAGTACCGCGGCAGGGGACACACGGTCAACCTCTGGGACGCGGTCAATCTCTGCCACCCGAGGCCGACCGGTCCTCTCCGGCGGCTGATGAGCGACGAGCTCCCGCCAGCCGACACCTGGGAAGTCGCGCTCAGCCGCGCCGGGCAGCTGGCCCGAAGTGAGGAAGAGAAGGCCGAGCTCGAGCGGCAGACGTGGACGCGTCTCCTCCGCGACCACAAGCTGGGCTACTTCGCCCTCCTGCGCAACCTGCAGGCCATCGTGCAGACGTGCGACGACGAGGGCCTCGCGCTGGCGCAGCGCAAGCTCGTCGACCCCGTCGCCATCCACCGCTCACGGGTCTTCCCGTTCCGCATCGACACGGCGCTCGGCGAGGTCGGCCGCGACGCGCCGGAGGGCATCGTCGCCGCCCTGGATCAGGCGCTCGAGATCGCCTTCGACAATGTGCCCACGCTCGAGGGCCGCACGCTCGTCGCGCTGGA
>JAZBOM010000464.1:0-11649 GCA_036351205.1 Thermoleophilia bacterium
CCAGCAGGACTCGAACCTGCGACCGGCCGATTATGAGTCGGCTGCTCTGACCAGCTGAGCTATAGGCCCACTGTGCGCGACTCCGGAGGCACTGCTTCTCCTCCCGCGAGGAGCCCGTGCCCTGCCACAGAGAATCGAGCGCCGGGGCAGGATGCATCGAGCTCGAGCCAATGGTATCAAGACTGAGTGGCCGGACGATGATGCTCGCCGTCGCTCACGTTCGGGAGGGGACCGGCGAGGAGAGCGCGACCTCATCGTCGAAGGTGAGGTCCCCCACGGAGAGGAAGGTAGGCGATGCCCGACATGCTGGCGCACTGGGAGGTGGCGGAGAAGGCACGGGCGCGCCTGCGCCCCGGCTCGCTCGCACAGCTGCTCGATGCCCAGCCGGACGCCTACAAGGTCGGCGCGCAGGGGCCGGACTTCCTCTTCTACTCGCGCGTCTGGTCCGCTGACCGGAGCCGCAGGTACCTCGCCCTCCACGTGCACCAGCACCACATGCGCGACGTCTTCCACGCCCTCTTCGACCACGCCGCCGGGCTGCCCGCGGAGGAGCGCGCCGTCACCCTCGCCTTCACGTGTGGGTACGCGGCGCACCTCTGCCTCGACGCCGAAGCCCACCCGTGGATCATGTACTGGACCGGGGACATCACCGAGCGCGCCGACCCGGCGGAGCGCACCTTGGCGTTCCGGCGGCACGGCCTGCTGGAGAGCTCGATCGACGTGATGCTGCGGCAGCAGCGGTCCGACGATCCGGCGTGGATCCGGCGCGCTCGGCTGCTGCGCATGTCACGCGCGCAGACGGCGGTCGTCGCACGCGCGTTCGAGCGGGTGCTCGGCGACGTCCACGGCGTCTCCTTCTCGGCCGCCGAGGGGCGCGCGGCCTTCCGCGACATGGCGCTCGTCTACTCGGCCATGTCGGACCGGCGCGCGCGCCTCACGAGGCTGCTGACCGTCCTGGCCCCCGTGGTCGACCACGCCGGGGTGATGAACCGCACGCAGCTGTACCCCGACGACCCGCTCCCCCTCGTCGTCGACCTCGCCCGCACGACGCGCCGCTGGTTCCGGCCCGCGCTGCCCGACGAACCGCGCACGGAGACACTCGACGAGATCTTCGAGCTGGCCGTCGGCGAGAGCGCGCGCTGCCTGAATGCGGTGGAAGGCCTGCTGGGGGGCGCCGGCGCGGGTGAGACCGCCGACGCCATCGGCGACCGCAACATGCTCACCGGGATGCCGTGCGAGGACCCGCGGCCGCTGGTCGCCTTCTCGCCGGACCCCGTGCACCTCGACGACTGACTCGAGGGAGCCTTCAGCGCACCACGCGCGGGCGCCTCGGCATCCACAGAGCCGAACCCTTGGCCGGCGCGAGCCTTCGTCAGGCACAAGCATGGGCGAAGAGCCTCGGCGTCAGGTGGTGCCGCGCGTGACGGCGCAGGGCACGCCGGCGAGCTCGGCGACGTGCGTGGCGATGTCGTCGAGCCGCCCCGGCGACCCGTCGTCGCCGATCGCCGGAGCCGGACGGCCCAGCGCCTCGTACTTGTGGTCCCCCAGCCGGTGGTGCGGCAGGAGCTCGATCGAAGCGATGCCGGGGTGGGCCGCCGCGAACCGCGCCAGCGCGTCGAAGTCGGCGGCCCCGTCGTTGCACCCCGGCACGACCGGCACCCTCACGGTCACGCGAGCCCCCTCCGCCAGCAGCCGCTCGAGGTTCTCGAGCACCAGGCGATTGTCGCACCCGACGAGGTCGCGGTGCCGCTCCGGGTCGAGGTGCTTCACGTCGTAGAGGAAGAGGTCGGTCTGCGCCGCCGCCTCGCGGAGATCCTCCCAGCGCACCTGCCCGCAGGTCTCGACGGTGGTGTGGTAGCCCCAGCGCCGGCTGCGCCGCAGCGCCTCGAGCAGGAAGGCGGGCTGGGCGAGCGGCTCGCCGCCGGAGAAGGTGACGCCGCCACCCGAACGGCGGTAGAAGACGGCGTCGCGACGCACCTCGTCCATGACCTCGTCGACGGTCATCTCACGGCCCATGAGCCGCCGCGCCTCGCGGGCGCACGCGGCGGCGCACGTACCGCACGCCGTGCACAGGCGGCGGTCCGTGTCGACGACCCCGTCGACCAGGCGGATCGCCCCCTCCGGGCAAGCGTCGACGCAGCGCCCGCAGCCGATGCAGCGGCTCGCGAACCACGCGATCTCCGGCTCGAAGCGCTGCGACTCGGGGTTGGCGCACCAGGTACAGCGCAGGGGACAGCCCTTGAGGAAGACGACCGTGCGGATGCCGGGTCCGTCGTGCAGCGAGAAGCGCTGCACGTCGAAGACCCGGCCCCGAGGTTCCTGCTCTTCGTCCGCTGCGGCCCGCCGGGCGGACCGCAGCGACGGCGTCTCGCTCACGCTTCCCTACCTTCCGCGGTGAGGCGCCGGCGCGATGCGCGCCGGCGCCTCACCGACCGGTCACCGCCTCGCGTCACGGCGGGCTCACGCGACCGTCCACCCGCGTCACTGCGGCCTCACGCCATCCGGGCGTTGGCCGTGCGCGAGATGATGTCGTTCTGGATCGCCTCGTGCAGCTCGACGAAGAAGGCCGAGTAGCCGGCGACGCGGATCAGCAGCGAGCGGTACTCGTCGGGCTGGGCCTGCGCGCAGCGCAGCGTCTCCTCGTCGACCACGTTGAACTGGATGTGGTAGATGGGCAGGTCGAGGAAGCCGCGCAGGTAGGCGGCCAGGCGCTGCAAGCCCTCCTCCCCGGCCACGACCTGGGGCTCGAACTTGACGTTGAGCAGCGTGCCGCCGTCGAGGTCCTCGTGGCGGAACTTGCCGACCGAGCGCAGCACGGCCGTCGGCCCGAGCTTGTCAGTGCCCTGGTTCGGCGAGACGCCGTCGGCCAGCGGCTTGCCCGCCTTGCGGCCGCTGGGCAGGGCGGCGACGGTCATGCCCTGCGGCACGTTCGAGGAGACGGGGTACCAGGACGGCATCATCTTGCCGCCGGTCAGGGTGTCGTACTTGTCGTGCTCGGTCACGACCAGGTGCGCGAAGTGGCGCACGAACTGGTCGACCGTGTCGTCGTCGTTGCCGTACTTGGGCGCCCCGAGGCAGAGGTCTCGGATCTCCTCGTAGCCCTCGAAGTCGGCGCGCAGCGCCTCGCGAAGCTCGTCCATGGTGAGGCGCTTCTCGTCGTAGACGAGCTTCTTGACGGCCGCCAGAGAGTTGACGCCGTCGGCGACGCCGATGCCCAGCGTGCCGGGGCCGCGGCTGTAGCGGGCGCCGCCACGCAGCAGGTCGGCGCCCTTGTCGATGCAGTCGAGCATCAGCGACGAGCCCAGCGGGCAAGGGAGCAGGTCGCGGTGCAGCGCCTCGGTCACGTGCCCTTGGATCGCGATGTGGCGGAGCTCCTCGGCGAGCTGCGCCATCACCGCGGCCTCGAACTCCTCGAAGGTGGCGAAGTCGTTCGCGTCGCCGGTCTCGAGGCCGAGCGTACGGCCGCTCAGCAGGTGCTCGCCGTTGAAGAGCGCGAACTCGACGGCGGAGCCGAAGTTGTAGTGACCGTAGTCGCTCCACTGGTGGAGCCTGCCGGACAGGTTGGGCTCGACACAGCCGACCAGGCACCAGTCGCGCGCCTCCTCGGTGGTCACGCCCTTGCGCAGCAGCGCCTTGATGCCGACCTCGTCGTTGTGGATCGCCGGGAAGCCGGTGCCGAGGCGCAGGAGCTCGCAGATCTTGAGGAGGAACTCCTCCGGGCAGTTGCGGTGCAGGCGCACGGCCAGGGAGGGCGAGTTGAGACGCACGTCCATCGTGGCCTGGAGCATCATGTAGCTGAGCGTGTTGGTCGCGTCCTCGCCGTCGGGCTTGACCCCTCCGGCGGTGACGTTGAAGAAGCCCTGGTAGCCGGCGAAGTACTCCGAGCAGTTGGTGTTGAGCAGCCAGCACTGCTCGGCGAACTTGATCCACAGGCACTCGAGCAGCTCCTGGGCCTCGTCGTGCGTCAGGTCGCCCTCGAGGACGTCCCTCTCGTAGTACGGGAGAAGGTACTGGTCCATGCGGTTGGGCGAGTACGAGGGCGCGTTGAGCTCGATCATCATGCTGAACTGCGCGAACCAGATGAGCTGCAGCGCCTCGTGGAGGGTCCGCGGCGGCTCTTCGGCGATCCAGTCACAGACCTCGGCGACCTTCTCGAGCTCGGCGGCGCGCTCCGGCGCCGCCGTGCGGGCCAGCTCGCGGGCCGCCTCGGCGTGCCGCCGCGCCAGGATGCCCATGGCCTCGGTGGTGATGACGACCGCCTGGAGGAAGTAGCGCTTCTCCTCGCTCGCCGGGTCGGCCAGGTCGAGCGCCGCCAGCCGCTCCTCCGCCCAGCGGCGGATGCCGCCCCAGCCCTTCGGCAGCAGGATCTCGCCGTAGCCGGGGGCGATCTCGCCGGGGCCGGACTCGGTCTTGATCTCGACGTCGATCACGCCGGTCTCGTAGCCCAGCGCGCGGGTCTCCTCGGGGACGCGCTTGAGCCAGTGCTCGATGACCGTCTTGCCCTGCCAGTAGGGGTAGACCTTCTCGCGGAAGAGCGCCTTCTGCTCCTCGTCCACGATGTACGGGTCCTGCGGGCGGTCGCTCAGGGTGTCCATCTCCTTGGCGAACCAGTAGTTCGACATCTCCGGCCCGAGGACGCCGGTGCGCGGCTTGCGGCCGGCGTTGCCGACGATCAGCTCGTCGTCCTGGATGAGGATCGTCTTGGTCTCGCAGGTGCGCTTGAGCCCCTTGGCCCTGCGGATCACCGTGGGCTCGCCCTCGGTCTCCTTGAAGACCTCGGTGTAGGCGAGGGCGCGCTCGACGCACACCGACGGACGGTGCGTGAAGTACTGCGTGCGCAGCCGCTCGATGCGCGGCGAGCCCGTCGGCATCGGCGCGGCCGAACGCCCGGAGCCGCCGGCCGCCTTCCCCTTCGCCCGACGCTTGCCGACCTCTTGCTCCGTGGTAGCCACGTGACGTCGCCTCCCTCCGGCGCGTGGGCGAAGTCCACGTCATCCCGACCCCGCCGAGCCTTGCCGGACTCTCTGTCCCCGTAACTCACCCGTCCGGGTGAGTCACCCCAGACTACCGTCGAGAGCTGCACTGTCAAGCGTCGGCGCGGCGCCGCGGACAGCCTCGACCAGGGCGCCGCTTCCGCCGGCTCACCCGAGCGGGTAAGCTGAGTCTGCGCACGGGCAGGGGCACGACCACGAGCGTGGGCACGGCCGTGGCACCGGACCAGAGGGAGAAGTGACTCAGCAGCGACGCAACCAGGGGCCGAGTGCAGGCGCGGCCGCCGTGGTGAGCACGAACGGCGAGGCCCTCGGGGTGCGCAGCCCGCATCCTCCCGAGCGGCACCCGACCGCGCAGAAGATCCTCGCCGCGGCCAAGCACATCCTCGCCGAGCGCGGCTACGAAGCGATGACGCTTCAGGCGATCTCGTCGGAGGCGCAGGTCAACAAGGCGGGCGTCTGGTACTACTTCGGGGGCAAGCCGCAGCTCATCCAGGCGCTGCTCGAGGACATCGTCATCACCGAGTCCGGCATCTTCGGCGCGCTGCCGGATCCCGACGCCAGCCTGGCCGACCGCGTCGACCTGATCGTCGGCAGCGCCGCGCAGGTGGGCGAGCGAGTCCGTCGCTTCAGCGCCTTCTACGAGCTCCTGCCGCAGGCCTCGCGCGACGCGGACCTCCAGAAGCACCTGCGGGCGATCTACGAAGCCTGGTACGACTGGGCCGCCGAGGTGATGTCACCGCCGCGTCCCGAGGGCGGCGCGGACCCGGAGCGCTCGGCGGCCCTCGGTCGGTTCGCCGCCGTCCTGCTCGACGGCATCTACCTGCAGACGATCATCGCGGCGCCGAGCTTCGACCTGGAGGCCGCGCTGGAGGACGCCCGGCGGGCGTTGACGCTGCTGGCCGACGCGTAGCCGGTCGGCGCACCGACGTCCCGGGCAGCGGCGCTCCGGCGCAAGCGTCAAAGGGAGGGGCGGGGCCGCTGGCGCGGCCCCGCCCCGGTGCGCTCCCGGCGCGCCGTCTCTCACCCCGGGAGCAACTCGTGCGGCCTCGGCCGCCGCGTGATCAGACGCTCTTCAGGCGCTCGACGAGCGCCGGCACCACCTCGTAGAGGTCGCCGACGATGCCGTAGTCGGCGAGCTCGAAGATCGGCGCCTCCTTGTCCTTGTTGACGGCGGCGATGAGCTTCGCCTGGGCGATGCCGACCGTGTGCTGGATCTGGCCGGAGATGCCGACACCCACGTAGAGGTCGGGGGCCGTCTTGGCGCCGGAGAGGCCGATGATGCGGTCCTCGCCGAGCCACTCGAAGTCGGCGAGGCTCTTCGTGCAGCCGACGACGCCGCCGAGGGCGGCGGCGAGCCCGTCGGCGAGCGGCAGGTCCTCGCGGGCGTTGAAGCCGCGCCCGACGCCGACGATGCGCGGCGCCGCATCGAGGTTGACCGTGTCGCCCTCCTTGGGGCGGCGCTCGACGACCTTGACGCCGGTGGCCACGTCGAGCTGCGGCTCGACGACCTCGCCGGCGCCCGCCTCGGCGCCCTCCGCCGAGAAGGTCTTGGGCATGACGGCGAAGACCTTGACGTCGCCGGCGAGCTTCTCGCGGGCGACCGTCGCGCCGCCGAAGGCGTAGCGCCCGGCGACCAGGTCGCCCGCCTCGAGCTCGAGGCTCGTGACGTCGCTGACGCAGGCCGCGCCGAGCTTCTGCGCGAGGCGCGGCGCCGTCTCCTTGCCGCGCCGCGTCGAGCCGACGAGCACGACGCTCGCCCCGGCCGCGGCGGCGATCTGGGCGAGGGCGGCGGCCACGGCGTCGGCCGGGCGGCCCTCGAAGACCGCGTCCTCGCTCACGAACACGCGGTCGGCGCCGGCCGCCCCGAGCTCCGCGGCCGCCGCCTTCGCGCCCTCACCGAGCGCCGCGGCCGACACGCCGAGCCCGAGCTCCCCGGCCAGCTTGCGTCCCGCGGCGAGCAGCTCGCGCGCGGTCTCCGTCCTCTCGCTGTAGACGAGCAGATCTGCCATGACTCACCTCACCTCCCCAGCACGCCTTCTTTGATGAGCGCGTTCACGAACGCGTCGGCCTGCTCGGCCGCGGACCCCTCGAAGAGGATGTGTTTGCGGTCCTGCTCCTCGGCGAGGTTGCTGACGATCTCGCGGCGCGCGGCAACGGCGCCGGCGTCGAGACCGAGGTCGGCGAGGGTCCACTCCTCCACCGGCTTGCTCTTGGCCTTCATGATGTGCATCAGCGATGGGATGCGGGGCTCGTTGATCTCGCTCACCACGGTGACCGCGGCGGGCAGCGCGACCTCGAGCGTCTCGATCATCTCGTCCATGCTGCGCTCGCAGCGCACGGCGCCGTCGACCGCCTCGACCTTGCGCGCGAAGCCGACCTGCGGCACGCCGAGCAGCTCGGCGACGCGCGGGCCGACCTGGCCCGAGTAGTTGTCGGTCGAGCCCTCGCCGAAGAGGACGAGGTCGCAGGCCGGGAGCTTCTTGACGGCGGCGGCGAGCACTGCCGCCACCGCCGCCGGGTCGGCCCCGGCCAGCGCCGGGTCGTCGACGACGGCCGCGCTGTCGGCGCCCATGGCGAGCGCCTCCTTGATGGTCTCGCGGATCTTGCGGTTGCCCTCGGCGACGCTCACCGCGGTGATGGTGCCGCCGGCGGCGTCGCGCAGCTGGACCGCCGTCTCGAGGGCGTTCTTGTCGAGGTCGCCGAGCTTGTACGGCACGGCCTCGACGACCGCCTCCCGGTTCTTCACCCGGACCATCTGCAGGTCGGGGTTGGTCTTCACGCACACGACGATGTCCACGCCGTCACCTCTCCTTCGCTCGGTCGCCTCGCGCCTTCACCGATCGTCTCGGCCTGCGCCTCAGCTCATCCGGTACTGCACGCCGTACGGCCCGCTCGGGTACTTCCACGTGAGGGCGCGCTTGTCGCAGCAGATCATGCAGGTGCCGCACTCGAGGCAGCCCTCCCAGTTGACCGTCATGCGGCCCGTGTCGTCGAGCTCGTAGAGGCTGGCCGGGCAGACGTAGAGGCAGGCCCGGTCCACGCACAGCGTGCGACACACCTCGGTGTCGATCACGATGTGCGGCTCCTTGTCGAGCTTGAAGACGTCGAGGCCGAGCTTGGCGTCGATCTTCATGGTGTTCTCGTCGCTCATCCCATCACCTCAGATCCTGCGCGCCGACCAGGCGTCCTTGACGGTGCCGGCGTTCATGAAGTCGCGGCGGATGCCGCCCCACGCCGTCTTGAAGAGCCCCGGCGTGGGGCCCGGGCCGACGGTGTACACCTGCTCGAGCAGGCGGGAGACGGCGCGCGGGTAGTGCGTGAACAGCCGCGGGTTCTCCATGAACGCGGGGATCTGGCTCGCCGTCTGCAGGTCCTTGAGCACGAAGCTGCCGCGCAGCGAGGCCTCGTAGCCGGCGAGGCCGGCGGCGCTGAAGTCGCCGCGCGCCTTCGCCGCCTTGACCGCCTCGGCGGCGTAGTAGCCCGAGGCGATGGCGAAGTCCATGCCGCGCACCGTGATCAGCGCGTTGAGCGCCAGCCCCGCGGCGTCGCCGGCCATCAGGTAGCCGTCGCCGGCGAGCTTCGGCACGGCGGCGATGCCGCCCTCGGGGATCGCGTGCGCGGAGTACTCGGCCACCGTGCCGCCGGCTACCAGCGGCTTGATCTGCGGCAGCGCCTTGAAGCGGTCGAGGAGCTCGTACGACTCGCTCGGGTCCCGCGGCTTGATCTTCTCGGCACGCTCGCGCATCGCCTTCATGCCGACGACGACGCCGAGCGAGATGCTCTCCTTGTTCGTGTAGAGGAAGCCGCCGCCGAGCATCCCGTCGGTCACGTTGCCGAGGAAGAGCTGGGCGGCGCCCTCGCCGGGGTTCAGGTGCCAGCGGTCCTCGATCACGCCCGGGGGCAGCTCGATGACCTCCTTGAAGCCGAGGGCGTGGTCGCGGTCGACCGGCTCGGCCGCCAGGCCGGCCTCGCTCGAGAGCAGCCGCAGCACGCCCTCGGCGACGATCACGACGTCGGCGCCGATCTCGTCCTCGCCGGCGCGGATGCCGATGATGCGGCCCTCCTCGCGCAGCAGGGCGTCGACCTTCATGTTGGGGACGACCATGCCGCCCTTCTCGCCGACCTTCTCGGCGAGCCACTGGTCGAAGCGGGCGCGCAGCACGGTGTACGACTGCGGCTGCCCCTCGGTGAAGCGGTCGGAGGCGACCTCGATCGTCGTCTGGGCGCCGTCGCCGAGCATGGTCACCAGCTCGCGGGCGACGGCGCGCTCGAAGGGCGCCTCCTCCCAGAGCTCGGGGTAGAAGCTCCGGATCGGGCTCGCGTAGAGGCGCCCGCCGGTCACGTTCTTGGCGCCCGAGTAGTCGCCGCGCTCGAGCACCATGACCTCGACGCCGGCGTCGGCGAGACCGTAGGCCGCGGACAGGCCGGCGAGGCCGCCGCCCACGACGATGCACTCGACCTTCTCCATCTCCGCCCTCTCTCGTCGGCTCTCAGGTCTTCCGGGAGCCGGGTCCGCCTGCCGGCGACCCGGCTCCCGCAGGGCGGGGCGCCGGATGGGCACCCCGCCCCCGACGGGCCGGGCCGTCAGACGGCCCGGCCCGGGGTCCTCGTCAGCGCCCGCTCAGTCCTTGAACGGGTTGTGCGTCTCGCCCCACTCGTCGCGGGCGATGATGCCGCGCATGATCATGAGGCCGCCCTCGGCGCCGACCTCGTAGCTCATGACGCCGCGGAGCAGCATCTCGAGCGGGGTCTCCTTCGTGTAGCCGAAGGCGCCGTGGTACATCATCCCGTGGCGGGCGATGTCGTGGCAGAGCGTGGGCGAGAGGCACTTGCAGGTCGAGATGACCTTGTTGATCTCCTTGCGGCCGAACTGGCCCGGGTTGGTGTGCTCCTGGCCGATCATCCAGGCGCCGCGCAGCAGGTTGAGCTTGAGCATGTCGAGCTGCATCCAGTCGTCGGCCATCTCGAAGGAGATGCCCTCCCACTTGCCGAGCGGCTTGCCGAAGGTCTTGCGCTGGGCGGTGTACTCGCCGCTGATCTCGAGCGCCTTCTCGGCCCCGCCGAGGCAGGCGGCGGCGACGAGCACGCGGGCGGCGTTGAAGCCGTCCATGTTGACGTAGAAGCCCTTGCCCTCTTCGCCGAGGACGTACTTCTTCGGCAGCTCGACGTCCTTGTAGATCCAGCCGCCGGTCGAGAGGCCCATGCGGCCCATGTCCTTGTAGGTCGTGTAGGTGATGCCGTCGAGGTGCGCCGGCACCCAGATGAAGGTCATGCCCTTGTGGCCCTGGTCCGGGTCGGTCTTGACGAGCGTGCAGTGGCCGCTCGGCGCGCCCCACTTCTCGCACTCCTTGGGGCCCGAGACGTAGGCCTTCTCGCCGTTCATGACGTACGCCTGCTTGGCCTCGTCCCACGGGGCGATGGTCTTGATGGCGCCGAGGTCGGAGCCGCCGCCCGGCTCGGTCGTGTTGATGCCGGCGAACGCCTTGCCGGCGGCGACGGCGGGCAGCACTTCCTGCTTCAGCTCGTCGGTGCCGTAGCGATTGATGATGTACGACCAGCCGATGGTGAGCAGGGTGTAGACCGGGGTGCTCATCGAGAGGTCGGCGCGGGCGATCTCGTGCACCGTGATCATCGCGTAGATGAGGCGCTCGTCGTCGGGGAGCGGCATGCCGCCGTACTCCTCGGGGATCGTCACGCCGAACATGCCGAGCTCGGCCATGCCCGCGGTGATGTCGTCGGGGATGCCGTCCTCGGCCTCGTCGATGGCGCGGGCGCGCGGCTCGAGGTTCTTCGTCAGCCACTCGCGGATGGCCTGACGGTACATCTCCTGCTCGGTGGTGTAGCGGAAGTCCATGCTGCCTCCTTGGGACCCTGGATACCTCTGGACACGACCGGCGTCGCCGGCCTTGCGGCAGCCCCTTAACGGCCGAAACCCCCAGGCACGCTACCGCGCTCGCTGGGGGTACGGAGCCTGGCGTGAGGGGGCGGAGACGGCGCCCACCTGCGGCTCTGTATGCAGCGCCGCCCATGATACACCCGCCGAACGCCCGCGCAAGCCCGCCCGTTTCTCCGATATGGAGCGGGCTTCGGACGGGCGTACGACGGCGGGTCGGGTGCGGCGCCCGCCTCAGCCGTACGTCTCGGTGCCGACGTCCGGGTGCTTTGCGCTCGGCAGCGGGGCCGCCGCGGTGCCGAGCACGAGCGGCGACTGGTCGACGGCCTCGAAGACCTTGTGCATGGCCGAGATCAGCGCCGCCTGCGAGTGCCCCCGATAGCGGAAGCGGATCTCGGCCTCGATCTCGGCGCGCTCGGAGAGAACGGAGCGCCCGGCCAGCAGGCGGCCGAAGAAGTCGCGCGCCAGGTCCATCATCAGCGACGAGGTGCAGCCGACGATGGCGCCGTCCTGGTCGACCTCGACGACCACGCCGACGCGCTTGTAGAGCGCCTGGTGTGAGACGTCGTTGGGCAGGCGGGCGTAGCCCGAGAACAGGAAGGTGAGACCCTGGATGTCGCTGCCTTCGGCGGTCACGTGTGGTCGCTCGCCGCGGGTGAGACGGAGCCCCGGCTCGCGGCGCCATTGTAGCACCCGCGAGCCCCACGACACTTGCGCCCCGGGCACGACCGTGTATCATTCTGCCGCTGCCGCATGGTCGGC
>JAZBOM010000465.1:0-3155 GCA_036351205.1 Thermoleophilia bacterium
AGGCGCAGGGTGACGAAGAAGAGCAGCAGGCAGGTCGGGCTGATGATCCCCATCAGGAGCAGCCGGCCGCCTACCCCGCAGGCGCGGAGCTCGGCGAACGTCGCGCGGCGCGCGAAGAGCGCACCGAGCACCGCCACCGCGATCAGCATGCGCACGACGATCAGGACGCTCTCCGGCGCGTCCGCGTACCGCACGAAGGCGCCGATCGAGCCCCACACGAGGTAGGTCACGGCGAGCAACGCGTAGCCCTCGAGCATGACCGGCGTCCGGCGTCGGCCCTGGGCCGCGACCGTCATCCCTGGAGCTCCGGCTGGGTCTCGCCGCCGAAGGCGACGACCATCAGGCCGGCGAGCACGATGAGCGCACCGCCGGCGATCGTCCACGACGAGGGGCGCTCGCCGAGGAAGACGAAGGCGTAGACGGGTGCGCTCACCGGCTCGAGGTAGCCCATGATCGGGGCGTGCTGCACCTTGATGTACCGGAGCCCGTCCATGAACAGGCTGAAGGAGAACGCGGTCGCGACGAGGCCGAGCAGCAGGCCGATCACGAGGTCGGTCGCCGTCGGCGTGTAGCGCCCGACGACCTCGTACAGCCCGAGCGGCAGGACCGCCAGCGTCGTGAAGGCGCTCTGCACGAAGACGATCGCCGTGCTGGGAACGTGTCGCCGCTGCAGCGACTTGCCGAGCAGGAGGTAGACGGCGTACAGGACCCCAGCGCCCCAGGCGTAGAGCAGGCCGAGCACCGAGAGGCGCGCCTCGGCGAGCCCGGGCACGAGTATGAGGGCCATCCCGCCGAGACTCACGAGGAGGGCCACGTACACCGCCGGCTCGGTCCGCTCGTGGAAGACGAGCGGGGCGACGACCGCCAGGTAGACCGGGGCCAGGTACGAGAGGAAGATCGCCACCGCGACCC
Organism: Thermoleophilia bacterium; assembly: GCA_036351205.1. GTDB lineage: Bacteria > Actinomycetota > Thermoleophilia > UBA2241 > UBA2241 > UBA2241. The sequence goes on from JAZBOM010000465.1 coordinate 913, forward strand.
CGGTCTCCCTGATGGCGAGGAAGTAGAGCAGAAGGTTGACGGCGAGGGTGGCGCTGATGCCGAGTACACGGACGGGGACGCCGGGCGCGCGCAGCGTGGCAAGCAGACGGCGGGGCAGCACCACGCCACCGAGGGCCAGAGTGGCGAACGCCATGCGCACGACCAGGAGCATGCTCGCCGGCATCGTCGCGTAGCTGACCATCGTACCGATCGAGCCGTTGACGACCGCGGCGGCGCCCGTCTCGAGGTAGCCGCGCAGACGGCCGGGGCGCCCGCTCGCGGGCGCCCCGGCCGTCTGCGTATCGCGCGCCGCATTGGGGCCCCCGCCCGGCCGAGCGAGCGGCGCCGCCCCGTGAGCGACCGGCGGCGCCGTGCGCACACCCCCCGGGGCCGTGCTCTCAGGCCCGAGGGGCAAACTGCAACCGCCGCGTGAAGACGTCGTTGAAGCGCGCGTCGGTCGCCAGGTCGAGGAACTCCATGCGGGCACGCAGTGCGGCCATGCGCCGCCGGGCACGCACGTCGATCAGGGCCATCTGGGCGCCGACGCCGGCGGCGTTGCCGACGAACGCCACGCGCTCGCGCGGCACCGGCGGCAGCAGGTCGAGGCGCAGGGCCGCGCCGACGTCGAGGTAGTTGCCGAAGGCTCCGGCGACATAGACGCGGTGGAGATCGCCGGGCTCGAGGCCGAGGTTCTCGAGCAGCAGCACCCAGCCGCTGGCGATGGCGCCCTTGGCGAGCTGCAGGGCGCGCACGTCGTGCTGGGTGAAGACGATCGGTCCCGAGGCACCCTCGGTCACCAGGTACTCGAGGCCGCTGTCGCCCTGACGCACGCGGTCGTGCGGCTGCATCCGCCCGGTCCGGTCGACCACCCCGCTCGCGACCAGCCCAGCGAGCAGGTCGACGACGCCCGAGCCGCACAGCCCCAGCGCGGGCTGGTTGCCGATGGTCGTGACCTCGGTGGGCAGGCCGGCCTGGTCGAGGCGCACGCGCTCGATCGCCCCGGCGACGGCCTTCATGCCATGGGCGATCTGGTAGCCCTCGAAGGCCGGTCCCGAGGCGCAGCTCGTCGCCGTGACACGCCCGTCGTGGGCGACGGCGATCTCGGTGTTGGTCCCGATGTCGAGGGCCAGGCAGGGCAGGCGCTTCGAGGCCAGGCGCGTCGCCGCGACCACGGCCAGCGCGTCGGAGCCGACGAAGCCGGCGATCGGCGGTGGGAAGTGCACGCCGCCCTCGGCGTTCATCGCCAGCCCGAGCTCGGCGGCGCGCAGCGTGAGGGGAGCGGCGATGGCGGGCGCGAACGGCGCCGAGCCCAGCCCGACGGGCGAGAGGCCGAGGGCGAGGTGGTGCATCGCCGTGTTGCCGACCACGGTCATGTCGTAGATGTGCCGGGGGTCGACACCGTTGCGCTCGCAGAGCTCCCCGAGGACCTGGTTGATGCCGTCGCGCACGGCCGTGGCGAGCTCGCGCGCGCCGTCCGCGTCGATAGCGCGGGCGATCCGCGAGATCACGTCCTCGCCGTACCGCATCTGGGGGTTCTCGGTCGCCTCCTGGTCGACCAGACGGCCGGCCTCGAGGTCGAAGAGGTAGGCGATGACCTTCGAGGTGCCGATGTCGACGGCGGCCCCGTAGGCGACCGCCTGCACCTCGGGCGGCTCGGCGTCGATCACGCGCTCCTCGTACGAGGTGACCGTCGCGCGCCAGCCGTGTCGCCGCAGGAGGTCGGGCAGCTCGCGGGTCGCTCCGAGGGCCGCCTGTCGGCCGTCGCCGCAGGCGGCGCAGGTCGCGAGCAGGCGCTCCTGGTCGGCGCGCTTGTCCTCGAGCGTGGCCGGCGGCAGTTCGACCAGCCGGCGCGAGACGGCCGACTTCGCCTTGCCGTGGTGCAGCTTCGACGTCGTGAGGATCCGCCGCCGGCCCCCGGTCTGCCGCACCTCGATGCTGACGCGCCCCGAGGCCGGCCGCGCCTGGCAGGCGAGGCGCCAGCCGTCGTCGCGCAGGTGCGTCGACAGCCGCCGCGCCTCGACCTCGGTGACCTCCGTGAGCTCGCCGGACCCCAGGCGCACGAGACACTTGGCACAGGTGCCCCGGCCGGCGCAGTCGCTGGGGATGGCGATGCCGGCGGCGAGGAGCGCGGTCAGCAGGTCCTGCTGCTCACCGACCTCGATCGTCACCCCGACGGGCTCTATGAAGACCTTCGCCACCCCTGCCTCCTGTCGTCGGCGGTCCTTCGTCCCGCGCGCTTCGGC
>JAZBOM010000466.1:0-2520 GCA_036351205.1 Thermoleophilia bacterium
CTCGTCGTCGAGCCGGCCCTCGGCGACCTCGCGCGCGGCGCGCGCGATCAGGTCGGCGGTCTCCGCCGGCAGCACCCCGAGCTCGGCGTTGGCGAGGGCGGCGTGCTGCTTGACGAGCCCGAGGGCGCGGATGACGGGGCGCCCCCAGACGAAGCGCTCGCCCCCGACGGTGAAGTGCTCCAGTGAGCGTTGGGTCTGGGCGCCCCAGTACTGCCCGGCCGGTACGCGGACCTCACCCATGCTGTCGGACTCGATGCGCCAGTCGTCGCTCATGGGGTTCAGACTACCCGTTTCGTTGCCCGGCGTCCCTCCCCGCCGCGGGGCGCGTCAGGACTCGAGGAGCAGGCGAAGGTTGCGCGCGACGACGGCCGGCGAGTAGTCGAGGCCGCAGCGCTCGAGCTTGCCGCGGGTCGCGAGCCCGAGGTCGGCCCAGTGCGCCTCGTCCCGCTCCGCGGCCAGGATCGCCGCCGTCTCCGCCTCGTCGAACGTCTCGGGGGCCGCCTCGACCAGCCCGGCGGCGTGGTTCTCGGGGCAGGCCTTCTGGCAGCGCAGGCACCCGACGGCAGTGTGATGGACCGAGGGCTCGAGCCAGTCCGGGAAGGGCGCTCGGCTCTCGTTGTGGTAGGTGAGGCAGCGCTCGGTGTGGAGCAGGAAGCGCTCGCCGCCGATCGCCCCGGTCGGACAGGCGCGCAGGCAGGCGGTGCAGCGCTGGCAGCGCTCGAGCAGACCGGGCTCGCCCCAGGCGGCGTCGTCGGGCGGGGGCGCGTCGGTGACGCAGGCGCCGAGCTGCAGCCAGCTGCCGAGGCCGTCGACGTAGGCGATGGTGTTGCGGCCGTAGCGGGCGAGGCCGGCGCATGCGGCCAAGGTCTTCAGGGGTGGCTCGCAGTGCGCGGCGACGAATCCCCCAGGGTGCAACATCTCGTCGACGCGGCGGGCGATCGCGCGTGGCACGGCGTGGTACCCGGCGTAGTGCGGCGGGATCGCGACTGTCCGTGCTGCGCCGCGCCACATCAGCGTGGCTCGCGTCAGCGGGCGTGTGACGGCGAAGACGACGATCGCGCGCCAGGCCCCACGGCTCTCCGGCAGGGCGAAGGCGACGTCGTCGGCGACGGCCGCGGCGACCGCCGAGGGAAGGTCGGCGTCGCCCAGGGCGCGAGAGAAGCGCGCACGGACGTCGTCGAGGCGGGCGACGGGGACGACACGGGCGTGGATGCCCTCCCCGGCGAGGTCGTCCAGCACCTCTGGCCACAGGTCCGACATCGTCACCGGCTCCCTTCGCTTCGGTACGGGCCCGACCCGACGACTCCACCTCGCCGGGGTCCGTGCGTGCGCGTTCTGCGGGGCGAGCGCCCGCGCTCGCGCGCCGGGTGCGCCGCGGGCGCATCGCGGAGTAGAGTAGGCGTCGTGACTCCCGACGCGCCACAGCACGAGCCAGAGGCAGCGGCCACGGGGCCGCAGGACCCGGCGGCCGAACAGGCCGGCCCGTCGCCGCGGGTTCCGGCACCCGCTCCGGCCGGCCCGTCTCCGCAGGCTCCGGCGGCCGAGCCAGCCGGCCCGGCGCCGATCGTGCCGCCCTCCGTCTCGCCGTCGGCCCAGACCGTGCCGCAAGCGGCGCCCAGCCGGCGCAAGTCAAAGCGTTCCACCCGGCGCCTGCTCATCGAGTACGCCCTCACGGCGTTGGTCGCGCTGGTCGTCGCCTTCTTCGTCCAGGCCTACGTCGTCAAGCCCTACCGGGTGCCGACGCCCTCCATGGCGACGACGATCCAGCCGGGCGACCGCGTGTTGATCGACCGCTTCCTCTTCGACGACCGCGACATCGACCGCGACGATATCGTCGTGTTCACGGGTCCGGCGGCCGTCGGCAATCAGGTGCTGCTGAAGCGCGTGATCGGACTGCCCGGCGACGTTCTCGAGATCAAGGACGGGGTGCTCTACGTCAACGGCGTGGCGGACGACGCCGGGGGCGTCACGAACGCCGACGGGGAGACGCCGACCACCGACCCGGCCTACGGTCAGCTCGAGGAACACCCGGAGTGGTCGCTGTACGAGCCGTACACGGTGCCGGCCGACCACTACTACCTGCTCGGCGACAATCGCAGCGACAGCTTCGACAGTCGCTTCTGGGGGCCGGTGCCGCGCGCCTCGATCATCGGCAAGGCCTTCGCCGTCTACTGGCCGCTCGGCGAGATCCGCAGGCTCGAGTAGTCGGCCCGGTCCCGGCCGGGCCATGGCGCGATGGGCACGCTCCAGCCGCGCCGCAACGGCGCCGGTCCGTCACCGGCCTCGTACCCGCGAGTCAGGGGGCGCGTCCCGCGGTCCCTCGACGACAGTCCCCCCTGGGTGCTCAGGCAGCTTCGGCCGACGTGTCGTCGTCCGTACCCTCGGCCGGCCACGGCCAGGTGTGGGTCAGCCAGCCGAGCAGCAGCTCGTACCCCGCGACCGCCGCGATCAGCAGCAGCCCGCCCCACCAGGGTGGCAGGATGATGAGTAAGAGCACCGCGCCCACGAGGACGCCGGCGA
>JAZBOM010000467.1:0-4540 GCA_036351205.1 Thermoleophilia bacterium
CGCCTCCGCACGATCAGACCCAGCCGGCGCGCCCGGCTTCGGCAAACGCTTGGTTCAAGAGATCCGCGGTCCCGGTACGATCGTCCTGTTCTGAGCTCTCGACGGCCGCGGAGAGGCGCTCCTCGATGCCTGCAGGAAGACGCATGAGTGTGGGAGCGAGGAGCTCTGTCGCGTGGGTCATCGCGTCGTCGGCCCGTCCCTGAACGAGGCACACGCCGATCAACGGCCACAACGCCGTCCACTGGAACGCGGCGCTCGCGTGGCCCGCGGGAAGCTGAGCCCACTGCTCCAGCGCGCTGTGAGCCTTTGACTCGCAGTCGTCGAGGCGGTCTTCTCGCCAGGCGACCCACGCCAGATTCGCTTGAGCCGTGGCCACGTACTCGGGCATGTGTGCGGCCGCCGCCGCCGTGAGGCTTTGAGTGGCGAGAAGGCGAACCTGATCCGTTAGCCCGCGCTGGCGAGCGGCCACCGTGAGATACGTGAGACAGCGCGCTTCGGTCGTCACGTCTCCGGTCCGCTCGGCCATGACGAGGCCGGACTGGAACTCCTGCTCGGCGGTCGCGAGGTCCCCGTACCACAGGTGCGCAAAGCCGCTCATGAAGTGCGCCACCGCAGACTCGCCGGGATCGCCGACGTCCTGCTGGGCGGCGACGTACGCGCGAGCGTGGCCGAGCATGTCGTCGCTGACTACGTAGCGTGTCCGCCGCAGCTCCGAGAGCAGCAGGGCGTTGAAGAACGCGCCGCGCTGCATCGCCGTGCCGACGCGTTCGACGATGGGCCGCACATCCGCGATCAGCTGCGCCATCTCTTCGACGCGGTTGTCCCAGTAGCACAGCCACATGCGGTCCGCCTGGATCTCCACCCACTCCTGCCACCAGGCAACGTCGGACTCCGGCCTACGCTCGCCCAGAGCCTGCTCGGCCTCGGCGAACTCCCGCACCGCCTCGTCGAAGCGGCGCTCCGCCACCCAGGTCTTCGCCGTGAGGCGATGGAGCCGGGCCTTCGTGGTTGCGTCGTCGTCGGGTGGCGAGGCCATGGCGGCGATGAACTCGGCCCTGGCCTGCACGTGCTCGCCGGTCGTCGCGAGCAATCGGCCCAGACGCTCACGCAGGTCGCCCGTCGTTCGTCGGCCAGCCTCCGCCGCCGCCTCCAGAGCGGCCCGGTAGTAGGCGATCGCTTCCGCGTTGGAGAACGTGGCGGCGGCTCGTTCCGCTGCCACGACGAGATACTGCAGGGCCTTGGCAGCCACGCCTGCTTTGCCGTAGTGGTGGGCGAGCGTGCCCGAGAGCTCGTCGAGTCGACCCGGGAACAACGCCTCGATGGCTTCGGCGGTCGAGCGGTGGAGTTGCGCGCGTCGCGAGACGAGGAGGCTGTGGTACGTGACGTCCTGCGTGATCGCGTGCTTGAAGATCAGCTCCAGATCGGTGCGTCGCCGCACGAGCTCGCGCTGCTGGAGCTCGGCCAGGTGTACGTGTACTTGTCCGTGCACGCCGTCTCGCTCCATCAGCCAGGCCAGCACCAGCTCCTGGAACACGCGACCGATGACGGCGGCCGTCTGCAGCGTCCGCTTGTCGTCGGCAGGCAGACGGTCGATGCGCGCCGAGATGACCCCCTGGAGCGTGTCCGGCACGTCGACCCTCTCGATCGCCCTGGTCGCCACGATGCGGTCGCCGCGCAGCACGAGGAGACCGCTGTCGATGAGGGAGCGCAGCAGCTCTTCCAGGAAGAACGGGTTCCCCTCCGCCTTGGTGAGGATCACGCGACGCGTCGAGGCCGGCAGATCCTCGACCCTGAGGAGGTTCTCGACCAACTGACGGCTGTCGCTCTCGGTGAGCGGCGCCAGCTCCAACATGCGGGCGCGCGGGGTGCGGGTGTCGCCGGGCTCTCCGGCCACCCGGCGATACCACTCCAGTGCCTCGCCTTCCTGGGGGCGGAAGGCGAGAAGCAGCAGCAAAGGCTCCCGGGAGGTAAGGGGGAAGAGCGTCTCCAGGAGTCCGAGCGAGGACGGGTCGGCCCAGTGGAGGTCCTCCCAGACCAGGACCACAGGGCCGTGCGCGCAGAGCGCCGTCACGAGTTCCGTGAACGCGCGGGTCATGTGCCCGCGCAGCGCCTCCGGCGAGAAGCGGGACAAGCGCTCTTGGGCGGACCCGTCGAGCGACAGGTCGCAGAGGCGAGCCAGGTATGGGTACACGTCCTCGAGCGCCGCCGTCTCGCCGAAGAGGGACTGCAGCGCTTCCTGAAGCGCTCGGTCGAGCGTGGCCGGCGCCGCGTCCGGACACAGGCCGATGAAACCCGACAACAGGCTGCGCACCACCCGGTAGCTCATGCTCTCCGTATGCGATTGCGCGCGTCCTTCGATCCACCGCGCGTCGGCCTCTGTGCGCTGGCGCACTTCGGCGACCAGCCGGCTCTTGCCGATACCCGGCTCGCCCGCCACGGCCAGGATGCCGCCGGTGCCGGTCTCGAGTTCCCTGACCGCGGCCAGCAGCTCCTCGAGCTCGGTGTCGCGACCGACGAGCGGCGAGGCCAGGCCGGCCACGCCGTGGCTCGTGCTCATTCCGGCGCGGACGCCTCTGAGGCGTGCGACGGCCACGGGTTCCGCCTTGCCTTTGACCGCCATCGGCGGAAGCGCGTCGAAGTCGAAGAGCAGCGCCGTGAGCCGGCGTGTGGCGGGGCCGACGAGGATCTCGCCCTCCGAGGCGGCGTTCGCCAGACGGGACGCCAGGTTCACGGTGTCGCCCATGACCGAATACTGCTCACGGCCGTCGGAGCCAAGCCCGCCGGTGACCACCGTGCCGCTGTTCACGCCGATGTGCAGGCCGAGACCTACGTGTTCGGCGGCCGCGAATCCCGCCATGACCTCCTTCATGTCCAGTGCGGCGCGCAAAGCTCGCTCGGCGTCGTTCTCGTGAGCCAGCGGCGCACCGAAGAGCGCCATGATCTCGTCGCCGATGAACTTGTCCACCGTGCCGCCGTAGCGCTCGACGACTGGGACCAAAGCATTGAAGCACCGGTTGACGATGTCGCGGACGAGTTCGGGGTCGAGCGCCTCGGAGAGCGCCGTGAACCCGGAGAGGTCGGCGAACATGACCGTGACCAGCTTGCGCTCGCCCTCCATCGAGGACGGCGGTCCGTGTTCGCCGGCGGCCAGACGTTCGCGCAGCGGGGCGAGCGCGCTGTCGACCACGCCGTCGCCGAGAAGGGCACGTTGTGCCTCCAAGGCGGAGATAACGCGCTCGAGCTGCTCGCGCTCGTCGTGCGCATCGGGTCCGTCAGTCATCACGTCTCCATCCCCCGGCCGCTGCCCCGAGGGGCCGGCGCGCGCCGCGCCGGCGCCGACTCGTGGCCGTCAGAAGCGGATGCGCTCGATCTCCGGCTCCTTCAGAATGTCCATGAGTGTCCAGAAGTGCGCTTCGCCGTGCGCGATGCGGAATACCTCGGTGATGGGCTCGAGCGGGCGCCCGATGATGCCCTCGAGGGCGGCCCTTTCCTGGGCTACCTTGTGGGTCAGGTCCGGGTCGTTGACGAACTCCACGGCGCCGGTGACCCGCATCTGCTTCGCCTCGGGCAGCTCGGTCGCCCCATTGTAGAAGCAGACCTCAACGTTGGGATCGGCGTGCAACTGGCCACTGAAGGCCTTGGGCGACATCGTCATGAAGTAGAAGCCGCGCGGGTCGGCGAACCACAAGAGGAAGGCTCGCACCCGGGCCTGGGCCCCGTCCTCCGTGCCGAGAAAGCAGATCGGGTGCTCGGTGGCGAACTCGATGCAGTCGCTGAGATCCATCACCTCTCCTTTCGTGACCGCCCACTGAGTGGGGCCTCTTCCACCAGAGCGGCCGGATCCGACGGGTCGCCCTCAGTCTCGAGGGGTCGAGCGCGCAGCGCATCACACCAATCGTGTGATTTCGCCGGCGGGAGCGGCGGGCCACCGTGAGGGCGCCCGGTCGGTGAAGGCGTCGGCGGTCACCGCGGGGGCGACGCGTGAAGCGGCGGCCGCGGCGCGGCGCTCAGCGCTCGTCGGAGGGCCGCAGCAGCCCCAGCTCGCGCGACCGCTCGACCGCCGCATCGCGCGTTGTGACGTCGAGCTTCGCGTACAGGTGCCGCATGTGCGTCTTGACGGTGTTCGTGGTGACGAACAGCCGCGTCGCCATCTGGTTCGCGGTCAGGCGCGTCGGCAGCAGATTCAGGACACGTTGCTCGGCGGCGGTGAGCGGCTGCGTCATCTGCCGTTGTTCGAGCGCCTCGCGCAGCCGCGCCGTGCGCCCCCGCAGGATGCCGGCGTCCGGATAGCGCCCGAGGATCGTCTCGGCGCGGGCCGCCCAGGCCTCGGCGGCCTCGGCGGCGCCGTACTCGAGGAGCGACTCGGCGAAGACGACCGCGCTCTGCAGCGCGTTGTAGTGCAGGGCGCCGAAGTTGGCCTCCAGCTCCCTCGCGGCGCGCTCGATGTAGGCGGGGAGGGCCGGGTCTTCGCGATGCGCGAGGACGCGGGCACGGGCGAGCAGGATCGGCCCATGCTGCAGAGCGGCCAGTTCCGAGAGAC
>JAZBOM010000468.1:0-3807 GCA_036351205.1 Thermoleophilia bacterium
CCCGCGAGGAGGGTGTAGGCCATCGCGTTGCCGACCTGGGCGGCGGCCACGGTCAGGCCGGCAAGCAGATCGCGGGAGAGGGAGCGGCGGCTAGATGCGGGCGGGTCGCCCGTGGGCGGGGTGCTCGCGGGCGGGGTGCTCGCCGGCGGACCCGCCGGAGGGTCGTGAGGGCGCGCCCCCCGCCCGAAGACGGATTTCGCGATGCTCAACATGCGCCGCCCTCAGCATCGACAAGCATAGCGAAAGTCTACATCACTTGGACGACGTAAACGCTTTGGCCGGATGTAGTTCGGATTCCGTCTCGATGTGCCGGTCACTGTGGGGCAATCCGGGCGACGCCCCCTCGACACCACCGGCGAACTCTCGGCCCTCGGGTCGCCGGTGCTCACTGGCTCGATGCTCCTGGCCGGGGCCGCGGGCCCGATCACCGTGGTCGGCAGGCTGGCCCTGCTCTCGGCGGAGGTCCTCGGCCTCGTGACGGCGGTCGCCGCCCCGCGGCCCGGCGCAGCCGGCCAGGGTTCGCGGTCTTCGGTCTCGGGCGGCATTGACAAACGGGCCCCGTGGTACCTAGAGTGCTCAGCATGGCTCTATGCACCCACCCAGGCGGGTGGTCTGTAGCGCAGGGTGCCCTGCTCTCGGTCCCCGTGTCGCCCGCCCGACTCTCGCGCATCGGCCTCACGTCGGCCGGATCCCCGGCAACGGGGGTCGAGTGCTTGACGCAAGGACAGCGAAGTCGGCGAAGTCGTTAGGCAAGATGAGCCAAATCGGCCGCAAACGTTACGATTCGGTTGCCCTACCCTTGTCTGCGCTCGGGATGACGTGTTAGGTTGGCGCCCATGAGTGTCGGATCGGCGCCCATGAGTGTCGGCGTGACGCGTGAGTGTTAGGGTGACCTCGAGTACCGGGGTGGCGCCCGTGAGTGTCAGGGTGGCGCCCAGGGCGACTGACGGCGCGGCGTATCGGCTGTCGCCCTCCGTTGCGACTCGGCGAGTCGGCGGCGCGGGTCGGGGTCTCGCTGGTGAAGCTCTAGTGGGGAGGTCGTCTTCACGGACTGTCTGAGTCACGGCAAAGGAACCGCCGCGGGGGGCGGCGCGCAGCTTTGAGCGCCGCCGGGGGCGGTCTTTCTCCGCACGCGAAAGGGGATGCACATGAGTAGAGACGACAACGGCTTCATCTGGGAGCTCGCCGGCACGCGCGTCACGCGCCGCAACCTCCTCAAGGGCGCGGCGGCCGTGGGCGGGCTCGCGGCCCTCGGCCCGGTGGCCGCCGCCTGTGGCGACGATGAGGAGACGAGCGGGGGCGAGACCGCGGAGGGTACCCCCAACCAGGGCGGCGACCTCGTCGTCGGCATCGTCGGCGGCTCGGCGAAGGACACGGCCGACCCGCACATCGGCTCGTACGAGCCCGACATCGCCATCCAGTACATCATGTACGAGGGCCTCACCAACTGGACCTTCGACATGGAGCTCGAGAACCGGCTGGCCGAGAGCGTCGAGCCCAACGCCGACGGTTCGGTCTGGCAGTTCAAGCTGCGCGAGGGCGTGCTCTGGCACGACGGCTCGCCCGTCACCGCCGACGACGTCGTCTTCTCCATGGAGCGCATCGTCGACCCGAAGGACCCGAAGGTCGCCTCCGCCGCGCTCACGGGCGTCGGTCCCGGCAGCGTCACGAAGATCGACGACCTGACCGTCGAGTTCCGGCTCACGACGCCGAACGTGCTGCTCGCCGAGAACCTCGCCGAGCGCAGCGCCAAGATCATCCCGGTGAGCTTCGACCCCATGAACCCGGTCGGCAGCGGCCCGTTCAAGATGGTCGACATGAAGCCCGGAGAGCAGTTCAAGTGGGAGGCGTTCGCCGACTACTGGGACACCCCTCCGTACGTCGACACGCTCACCATGGTCGAGTTCGCCGACGACACGGCGCGCATCAACGCGCTGAGCTCGGGCCAGATCCAGGCGCTGTCGCAGCTCCCCAAGAGCCAGGCCAGTGTGATCGAGGCGACGGACGGACTGGCGGTCCTCAACGCCGAGACGGGCGCCTGGCGCCCGTTCACCATGCGCATCGACGTCAAGCCGTTCGACGACGTGCGCGTGCGCCAGGCCTTCAGGCTCATCGTCGACCGCCAGCAGATGATCGACCAGGCGTACAGCGGCCTGGGCGCCGTCGCCAACGACATGTACGCGCGTTTCGACGCCGGCACGCCCGACCTGCCGCAGCGCGAGCAGGACATCGAGCAGGCCAAGTCGCTGCTCAAGGAGGCGGGCTACGACGGTGACCTCACGGTCGAGCTCGTCACCTCCGAGGGCGCGCTGGGCGGCGACGAGGTCGCGGCGGCGCAGGTGTTCGCCGAGCAGGCCAAGGCGGCCGGCGTGACGGTCAAGCTCAAGAAGGTCGACGCCGGCGTCTTCTACGGCGAGGACTACCTCACCTGGCCCTTCGCCCAGGACTTCTGGGCGACGCGCGGCTTCCTGGCGCAGGCCAGCCAGGGCACGATGCCCGACGCGCCCTACAACGAGACCCACTGGGACAACGCCGAGTGGCTGTCGCTCGTCCAGCAGGCCTTCAAGACGGTCGACGACGCCGAGCGTAACGCGCTCATCGCCCAGGCCCAGGAGATCGAGCACAACGAGGGCGGCTACATCGTCTGGTCGTGGCGCAACCAGATCGACGCCTACTCCACCACGATCACCGGCCTCAAGCAGGACAAGCTCGGCGGCCCGATCGGCCGCATGTACTTCAAGGAAGTCTACTTCGTCTGAGAGTCCGGCCGCGAGGCTGACGCCTCAGACCTGCGAGGCACGGGGGGCGCCCACCGCTCGGCGGTGGGCGCCCCCCCGTCCGATCATGGGCACACCGACCGGACCGGCTCCGGCGCGCAACGGGCCTGGGCCGTCGGGCGCGTCCCCGGCGGAGGTCAGGTGACCATCGCCGCCGGCTTCGCCTGGAGCCCCTCGGTCTCATCCGCCGGCTCGAGGGGTGTCTTGCCGGCACTCTCGCCTTCCCACTCGAAGTTCGTCTTCTCCGTGCGCAGGACGTGCCAGGTCTCCTTGTAGGCGACGCCCTCGATGCGCTCGAGGTCCTCGTTCAGGAAGTTGAAGAGGCCCTCGTTGTCGGGCAGGTGCGCCTCGATCAGGATGTCGAAGCTGCCGGTCGTGTACGCCACGTAGGCCACGTTCTCCATCGCCGCGAGCCTGGCCCCCACCTGCTTGCTCCAGCCCTGCTTGACCCTGATGCCGACCATCGCGTCGACCGGGAAGCCGATGGCCGCCGGATTGACCCGGGCCCAGGGGAGGATGGCGCCCCCCTTGACCAGCCGCGCGACCCGGCTGCGGACGGTGGGCTCCGACACGCCGATGGCCCTCGCGATGCTCGCGTACGAGCGGCGGGCGTCCGGGCGTAACAACTGCATGATCCGCCGGTCCAGCTCGTCCATCTCGACCGTGCCCGCGGGCGTCGAGCCGACTCTCGTCATCACTCCACCATCCCCGTCTCACTCTCCTGGTCTGCCGGTGGGTCGCGACTGCCTCGCCGACTCGCCGGAGACTCTCACGGCGCCGGCGGACTCGCGGAGCTTCGCTGCCGGCGGCCCCCAGCGGTCCGACACGGTCGGGTGACCGTGATGCCGCCACAGTAGCACGACCGCACCGGCGGGTCAGGGGTGAGAGTCTCCCCGGAGGGCGAGTCCCGGCCGCGACCTTCGTCGGCGGCGCCGGGCGGCAGTCTCAGCGAGTGGGGCTCACGGCGTCGGCTCGTCCGCTCCGCGCTCGGCGCGGGGCATCATCGCCAGGTACTCCTCGAGCGTGGTCG
>JAZBOM010000469.1:0-7025 GCA_036351205.1 Thermoleophilia bacterium
CCCGCGCAACGTCGTCGAGGCGGCCGCACGCGCCATCGCCGACCGCAAGACGGGCTACTGCCCGAACGGCGGCATCCCCGAGTTGCGCCAGGCGCTCGCCGACGAGATCTCGGCGACGCACGGTGTGGCGTACGGCCCCGAGAACGTCGCCGTGCAGCCCGGCGGCAAGCCCGTCATCGGCAAGTTCCTGCTCGCCCTCATGGACCCCGGCGACGAGGTCCTCTACCCCAACCCGGGCTTTCCCATCTACGAATCGCAGATCCAGTTCCTCGGTGGCGTCGCCAAGCCGTACGGCTTCGTGCCCGGCGAGAAGAACTTCCTCCTCGACTTCGACGCCATCGAGGCCGCCATCACGCCGCGCACCAAGCTGCTGATCTTCAACGACCTCCACAACCCGACGGGTGCGGAGAGCCCCGATGCGGAGAGAGAGGCGCTCGCGGCGCTGGCCCAGGAGCACGACCTCTTCGTGCTCAGCGACGAGGCCTACTGGGACATCCGCTACTCGGGCGAGAGCAAGTCCATCGCGTCACTGCCCGGCATGCGGGAACGCACCGTCATCCTCTACACGTTCAGCAAGAAGTTCGCGATGACGGGCTGGCGGCTCGGCGGGGCGATCGGGCCCAAGGACCTCATCTCGGTGATCGCCACCATGAACGTCAATCAGGAGTCCTGCACCAGCCACTTCATCCAGTGGGCCGGGGTCGAGGCGCTCACCGGGGATCAGGCCGGCGCCGCTGAGATCCTGGCCACGCTGAAGGACCGCCGCGACGTGGCCGTGCGCCTGCTGAACGACATCGACGGCGTGGCCTGCTACTCGCCGGAGGCGACCTTCTACCTCTACCCCGACGTCACGGCGGTCATGGAGCGCAAGGGCTTCGCGACGTACGACGAGTTGCGCCGCGCCGCCCTCGAAGCGACCGGCGTCTCGTTCTGCACACGGCTGCACTTCGGGCGTGAGTTGCCCGGCGAGACGCGCAGATACGCACGCTTCGCCTACTCCGGGATCAGCGCGGACCGCATCGAGGAGGGCCTCGGCAGGCTGAAGGCGTGGGCCGAGGCGTGAGCGCGACAAGCGTGCAAGGCGTCGCGGCGGAAGCGGTACGGGTCGCGCCGGGGGCGGCGCGGGTCGCGGCGGTGACGGCGGGCGCCCGCACGGCGAGCGCCCGCAGGAGAGGAGGCTGCCGATGAGCGCGCTGCTGCGGACGCCACTGTACGAGCGGCACGTCGCCCTGGGAGCGAAGATGGTCGAGTTCGGCGGCTGGGAGATGCCGGTGCAGTACCGGGCCGGCATCATCAGCGAGCACCTCGCGACCCGCAACCGTGCCGGGCTCTTCGACGTCTCGCACATGGGGCGCTTCGTCGTCGGCGGCGCCGATGCCCTGCCCTTCCTCCAGCACGTGCTGACGAACAACGCCGCCGCCCTCGACGTCGGCGAGGCGCAGTACACGATGGTGCCGACGGCGACCGGCGGCGCGGTCGACGACGCCTACCTCTACCGTTTCGTCGAGGACGAGTACCTCCTGGTCGTCAACGCCGCCAACCGCGCGAAGGACTGGGCGCACTTCGCGCAGTACACCGGCCGGTTCCCGGCTCTGCGCCTCGCCGATCGCACGTCCGAGATCGCCATGCTCGCCCTCCAGGGCAAGGCGTCGCGCGACATCGTCGCGGAGCTGCTCGCCGGCGGCGCCCTGCCGGATCCGCTGCGCAACGAGCTCGCCGTCGTACGGCTCCGCACGGGCGGCGCGGCGCCGGTCGAGGTCATGCTCGGCCGCACCGGCTACACGGGGGAGCCCGTCTGCTTCGAGCTCTTCGTCGCCGCCGGGGAGGCGCCGGCCCTCTGGGACGCGCTGGTCGCGGCGGGCGCCGAGCCGGTGGGGCTCGGCGCCCGCGACACCCTGCGCCTAGAGGCCGGCTTGCCGCTCTACGGCCACGAGCTCGGTCTCGACCACGAGGGGCACGAGATGCCCATCTTCAGCTGCCCGCTGGGCGCCATCGCCGTGAGCTTCTCGCCGCTCAAGGGCGACTCTGTCGGCCGCGAGGCCCTCGCCCGCCAGCAGGCCGCCTACGCGCGCATCCTGCGCCGCGACTGGGGCCTGCTCGACGACCTTCCGCGCAGGACGCAGCCGGTCGCGATCACCGGCCGCGGCATCGCCCGCGAGGGCGCCCCGGTCTACCGTGACGGCGAGCGGGTCGGCTGGGTGACGAGCGGCACGGCGGTCCCCTACTGGGGCGTCGAGGGCGAGGGCCTGTGCTCCACGCAGACCGACGAACACGCGTTGCGCTCCATCGCCCTCGCCTACCTCGACAGCCGGGTACTGGAGGACGACGAGGTCGAGGTCGAGGTCCGCGGCAGGCGCGTCCCCGGCCTCGTCGTCCCGTACCACATGCGCAGCGACGCCCCGCCCTGTGCGCGGGCCATCGTCTGGGACCACACGCCGCAGCTCGAGGAACTCGAGGGCGGCGAGACCGGCGAGCGCGCCCTGCGCCTGCTCGCCAAGGCGGTCGACAACCACGTCTGGCGGCAGCGGCAGTGCCTCGACCTCATCCCCTCGGAGATGACGGCCTCCCCGATGGCCCGCCTGCTCTCGATCACCGACCCCTCCTTCCGCTACGCCGAGCACAAGAAGACCGAGGCCTTCTACGACCTCGAGGTCTTCTACTACCAGGGCACGTCCTTCATCCACGAGGTCGAGCGCCTGCTCGTGCAGGAGCTGCGCGCCTACCTGGGCTGCGCCGAGGTCGAGACCCGCGTCGTCAGCGGCCAGATGGCCAACACGGCGGTCTTCAGCGCGCTGGTCGACTACCTCAACCGCGCCGACCGCAAGGCGGAGCCGCGGCGCATCGCCAAGGTCGTCAACAACCACATCGCCAAGGGCGGACACCTCAGCGCCCAGCCCATGGGGGCGCTGCGCGACTACGTCGCCCGCGACCCGCGCACCGAGTCGCCCGCCGTGGTCGACATCCCCGTCCTGCCGGAGAACCCCTACCGAGCCGACGTGCCGGCGCTCCTCGAGGTCATCGAGCAGGAGCGCCCCGAGCTGATCATCCTCGGCAAGAGCATGGTGCTGCACCCGGAGCCGGTGACCGAGGTGCGGGCCTTCCTCGACGAGCGCGCTCTGGACGCGGTCCTCATGTACGACATGGCCCACGTGCTCGGCCTCGTCGGTCCGCACTTCCAGCAGCCGTTCGCCGAGGGCGCCGACATCGTCACCGGCTCGACTCACAAGACGTTCTTCGGCACGCAGCGCGGCATCATCGGGGCGCGGTGGCAGGAACCCGAGGAGAAGTGGGAGCTCTGGGAGGCGATCGAGCGGAGGTCCTTCCCCGGGTCGGTGTCGAACCACCACCTCGGCACCCTGGTCGGTCTGCTCATGGCGACGTACGAGATGAACCACTTCAGAGACGAGTACCAGCGCGCCGTGCTGGGCAACGCGAAGGCGTTCGCCCGGGCCCTCGAGGAGGCCGGGTGCGACGTCGCCGGCGACCCGGCCGTCGACTACACGGAGACGCACCAGGTCATCGTGCGCGTCGGCTACGCGCGAGGCCCCGAGATCGCCGCGCAGCTCGAGCTCAACGACATCGTCTGCAACTACCAGGCGGCGCCCGACGAGGAGGGCTTCACCGCCTCGGGCGCCTTGCGCCTCGGCGTCGCCGAGATGACACGCTTCGGCTTCGGCCCCGCCGAGTTCGAGCGCGCCGCCGAGCTGCTCGCGGCGGTCGTGCTCCGCGGCGCCGCCGTGCGCGACGAGGTGGCTGCGCTGCGCGAGGGGTTCACCGAACTGCACTACTGCTTCAGGGGCGAGGAGTTCGACCCCCTGGTACAGCGGCTGCACGAGCTGGTGTAGCGCGGGCGCTGCGCGATCGCTGGACTCGGCGCCGGCAGTCCCGCGCGCGCCCTCGCGCGCGCCCTCCGGACTGCCGGCGCCGCATCCGCGCCCGGCCGGAGGTCGTGCCCCGGCCCGGTCGTCTCTGGTAGCGTTGGCGCATGCTCGACCTGCTGATCCGCGATGCGCTCGTCGTCGACGGCGGGGGCGGCCCGCCGTTCACCGCGTCGGTCGCCGTCGCCGGCGGGCGTATCGTGAGTGTTCAGCGGGGGCCGGAAGAGCGCCATCGCACGGGTGGCCGCGAGACGGCACGCGAGGACGCCGGGGCGGTGGGCCGCGAGATCACGAGCGACGATGTCGGGGGCGCCCAGGCCGCCCGTGTCGTCCACGCCCCCGGCCTTGTGCTCGCCCCAGGCTTCATCGACGTCCATACGCACTCGGACCTGGCCCCGTTCACCGATCCCTGGATGGACAGCGCCCTGCGCCAGGGCGTGACCACGGTCGTCGTCGGCAACTGCGGCGGGTCGGTGTGGCCCGAGGCGGGTCTCGACGGCCTGGCCGCCATGCAGCAGACCGCCGTCGCCGACCTCGGCGGCGGGTGGGCGACCCTCGACGAGTACCTCGTCGCCATCGACGCCGCGCGGCCGGCCTGTAACGTCGCCACCCTCGTCGGGTTCGGCAACCTCCGCGCCGAGGTCATGGGCCTCGAACGGCGGCCGGCCGCGGCCGGCGAGGTCGCCGCGATGCGAAGCCTCCTCCGTGCCGGCCTCGAGGCCGGCGCCTTCGGCCTGTCGACGGGCCTGATCTACGTGCCCGACATGTACGCCGACACCGGCGAGGTGGCCGCCGTGGCCGCCGAGCTCGCTCGGCACGGCGGCCTCTACACGAGCCACATGAGGGCCGAGGGGAGGCTGCTCTTCGAGGCCGTCCGCGAGACCATCGCCATCGGTCGCGCCGCCGGCGTGCGCCCTCACATCAGCCACCTCAAGCTCGAGGGTGGCCACGCCTGGGGCCGCGCCGACGAGCTGCTGGCGCTGCTCGACGAAGGCGGCGCCTCGGCCGACCAGTACCCGTACACGGCCTGGGAGACCGACCTCTCGTCCTTCCTCCCGCCGTGGGCCCCAGTCGGCCGGCTGGCGGAGCTGCTCGCGGACCCCGCGACCAAGGCGCGTCTCGTCGCCGCCGTCGAGGAAGGTGAGGAGGGCTGGGAGAGCTCCGTCTCGGGCTCCGGCTGGGGGCGCATCGTGGTCGAGACCGGCCCCGAAGAGCTCGCCGGCCTCGACCTCGCCGCCATCGCCGCCGCTCGCGGCGCGCAGCCGGTCGAGGTCGCCCTCGGGCTGCTGCTCGACCACCCCTCGGTGGTGGTCAGCGGCCATACCATGCGCGAGGACGACGTGCGCACGATCCTTGCGCGCCCCGACATCCTGGTGGGCTCGGACGGTAGTGCCGTCTCACCCGAAGGGCCGCTCGCCCGCACCCTGCTGCACCCACGGAGCTACGGCACCTTCCCGCGCGTGCTCGGCCGCTACGTTCGTGAGCACCCGGTCCTCACCCTGGAGGCCGCGGTGCGCAAGATGACCGCCCTGCCGGCCCAGACCTTCGGCCTCGAGGGCCGTGGCGTCCTCACCGAGGGGGCCGCCGCAGACCTCGTGCTGTTCGACCCTGCCGGCATCGAGGACGAGGCGACCTTCGCGCACCCGCACGTCTACCCCAACGGGATCGACCTCGTGGTCGTCAACGGACACGTGGCCTGGGATGCCGACAGGGCAGACGGGCCTCAGCAAGGACGCGTCGAGCGCGCCGGCCGTGCCCTGCGGCGAGGCGGCGCGGAGGCCGAGGCGGTCTGATAGCGTTCGGGGCGGCCACCGCGCACCCGCGCGGTGGCCGCATGCACCACGACCACGGAGGATGCGGCGGTGACGGCGATCGTCCTCGCGCTCTTGTCGAGCCTCGGCTGGGGTCTCTCCGACTTCCTCGGCGGCCTGCGCTCCCGCAGCCTGCCGTTACGCGCGGTCGTCGCCGGCATGCTGTCCGGCGGGTTGCTCTTCGCCGCGCTCGTCGCATTGGTGCGCGGCACCGGCTACCCCGGCAACGGGATCCTGCTGCCCGGCGTCATCGCCGGCTGCGGCAGCGTCATCGCCATCTCGAGTCTGTACAAGGGCCTCGCCATCGGCTCGATGAGCATCGTCGCCCCGATCAGCGCCGCCTACCCCGTGGTGCCGGTGGTCTACGGCCTGCTCACCGGCGAGCGGCCGAGCGCCCTGCAGTTCGCCGGCATGGCGCTGATCTTCGCCGGCGTCATCGTCGCCTCGTACGTTCGCGGAGCGGCGCCCGTCGCGGCGCAGCCGAGCGACGCTGCCCTGGGCAGCAGCGCCGATGAGGGTGGGGTCATCATCGTGCCTCTGCCGGATGTCGGCGAGGGCCTCGTCGGCCGCGTGCGCCGCGACGCGTCCGCGCACCGCCCGCGGACGCTGGCCAGCGTCGGCTTCGGGGTCGTCGCCGCCGTTGCCAGCGGGGTCGTGCTCACGGCCCTCAGCTCGGCCGCCGACACCGATCCCTACTGGGGCCTCATCGTCATGCGCGCGGTCGCCCTGATGATCGTGCTGGTCGTGGTCGCCGTGGGCCGTTCGGGGTTCGGCGTCCGCCCGGCTCAGGCCCCGGCGCTGCTCGGCATCGGGGCGCTCGACACCGTGGCCACGGGGCTCTTCGGGATCGCCACGACCTACGGCTTCCTCAGCGTCGTCTCGGTGATCGCCTCGCTCTTCCCGCTGGGGACGATCGCCCTCGCCCGGCTGGTCCTCCGCGAGCGCATCCAGCCGCACCAGAACCTCGGGGTGGCGGCGGCCCTCGCCGGGGTGGCGATCGTCGCACTGGGGTAGCGTCAGCGGCGTCGGCGCGCCCGGTGCGGATGCGGCCGCGCGCCGGGGCCCGAGCCGGGCCCGCGCCGGGGCCGGGTCGACTCAGTCGGCGTCGATCTCGTCGTCGGTCGCGCCGCTCTCGCTCACGACCATGCGCGCGACGGCGACGACCACATCCCCCTCGCGCATGTTCATGACCTTGACGCCTTGGGTGGCGCGCCCGTGACGGCTGATGCCGTCGGCGCGCATGCGGATCACGACGCCGTCGCGACTCTGCAGCATGATCTCGTGGTTGTCGCGCAGCACACGCACGCCGACGAGGTAGCCCTTGCGGTGGGTGAGC
>JAZBOM010000470.1:0-3241 GCA_036351205.1 Thermoleophilia bacterium
CACGGGCGCCTCCCCGGCGGCCCGCAGCACCTGCAGCGCCCTGAGCGTCACCCAGCGGCTCGGCCGGCCCTTCGTCTCGATGTCGACGACGACCTTGCCGTTCTGCGTGGTCTGCAGCTTCCAGCAGCCGCGGGCGTCCTGCCTCGAGCGGACGAGGTCGAGGGCTTCGTCCGTCCGCTCGTCGCGGACGCCCTCCGTCAGCAGCCCCAGCTTCCCCAGGATCGCGAGGATCTCGAGCGCGTCGGTCTGCCACATGAGCGGGAAGCCGAAACGGCGCCAGCCGGGCTTCGAATCCTTCGTCAGCTCGTGGCTGCGCCGGTGGACGTGGTGCCTGAGGACGTACTCGACGCCGGCGGCGCGTGTCCGCTCGACCGCGGGGGAGCGCCGCTCGGGCGGGATCTCGGCCAGCGCCTTGAGCGCCTTGACCGCACCCATGTGGCAGGTGTGCGCCCCCCAGCACATCGTGTAGCGGTCGTAGGGTCCCCCCGCAGGCGCCTCGCCCTCGCCGTCGTCGAAGCGCTGCCAGGTCGTGATCCACTCGACGGCGCGCTGGAGACGGGGGTCGTCGAGCATGCCGAGGCGGATGAGGCTGAAAGCCATGTTGCCGGTAAGGCAGGGGATGACGCCGCTGGGCAGCCCGCCGCCGCGCTTCTTGCTGCACTCGAAGGAGAAGCCGCCCGAGTCGGGCTCCTGCGAGTCGCGGAGGATGGCCTCGCAGGCGGCGCGGACCCGCTCGTCGACGGGGTCCGCGCCGAGCTCGGCCAGCACGATCAGCTGCCAGACGGTGCCCCGGTACTTGTCGTTGTAGAAGCGCCCGGGGCCGCCCCAGTGCCCGTCGTCGCCCTGCGCGGCGAGGATCCGCGGCACGGCGCCCTCGGTCATGATCGCGCGCCGCGCCGCCTCGACCTCGGGCGCTCCGGGCGGCTCGCCGAGCAGTCCCGTGAGGGTGGCGTAGCGCACCGCCGGCTCGTCGGCGGCGAGCAGCCAGGCGACGACGTCGGCGGCGGGCGCCGCCGCCCCGTCCGCAAGCGACCCCGAGGCACCGTCAGCCGTCGGCGCGGCGGCAGTTGCGCCGGGCGGCGACGGGGCATCTGCGGCGGGCTGGCGGGCGTGGGGGGTCATGGCGGTCTCCGAGAGCGTCGCGCGGGTCGTGCACCCGCATTGTACGACTCCCGCACGACGGCGGGGCCGCGCCGCGGCCGTCATCGATCGCGGCTCTGGGCAGGTGTTCCATGCAGCCCGCAGGCGACGGGGTCGATGCACACCATGGGTGTCCCGCATCCACACCGGGGCGGGCATCCGCCGGGAGGAGCCATGCAGGTGCTGATCGCACACGGGGATGCGTCGGCGCGAGCCGCGTTCGCGCAGGTCGCGGCGCGCGTGGCGGCGCGCGGCATCGAGGTGATCGAGTCCGAGGATGGGCGCGATGCCCTGCAGCTGCTGCTCGCCGCGGAGGGTCCGCGGCTGGCCGTCATCGACTGGGACCTCCCGGGCCTCGACGGACTCGAGATCTGCCGGCTCGTGAGTCAGTTCGACGACCCGGCCTCGCCCTACGTCATCCTCCTCGCCGGAGCATCGCAGAGCCTCGCCGAGGGCCTCGACGCGGGGGCCGGCGACTGCGTCCGCATCCCGGTCGACGCCGACGAGCTGCGCGCCCGTATCGACGCCGGGCGGCGCGTCGTCGAGCGCTTCGCCCCGTGCGACGTCTGCACGGCGTCGCTCGAGGCCGAGCTCAAGGCGTTCGGCGAGGACGACGAGGACGACGACGGCTTCACCGGCGGCGCCACGCTCGACTCGGTCCTGGTCGCCGAGTAGCTTCGCGCCCGGCGCCGGCCACGGCGACACCGCGCCTCGTCGGCTACGCTTCGATGCGTCGTGCGCGCACCCTGAACGAGCGCATGGCCGCCTCGTACAGAGGCTTGACGGTCGCCCACGTCGACCCTTGAGCGCAGCCCTCGATGAAGTAGCCGTGGCCGCTCGCGAACACCACGCACAGCAGGTCGCGCGATCCGTCGGGACACCGCGATTCCAGCAGACAGGCCGGCAGGCCGCCGATCCGGGTGTGTCGCTCCGGGCACATGGGCTCCATGCCGCACTGGTCGAGCCCCTTACGGACCTCGGCCGCGATACGGCGACGCTGCGTGTCAGTCGTGCGGGCCGGCAGCGCCGCGGCGTACACGATCAGGCCGTCGTGGAACCGCCCGTTGGCGGCGACGCCCGACAACGGGTCGGCGAGGACGAGGAGCGCATCGGCGGCCCAGCATCCTCTGTCGATCGTCATACGCATGAAGCGACGGTCGCAGGAGATGGTGAACTGGCCCCCGCTGTCGACGTACGTGCGGGGGCCTGACGGCCTCGCGGCGCCCGGCCGCACCCGAAACGACGCCGCCGCATCGGTGAGCAGCGGCCAGACCTCAGGGCGGGTCTCGTGCGTCACTTTGGCGTCCAGTGCGTAGAGGTAGCGGCCGGCGACGGCGATGCACGTGAGTCCGTGGCGCCCGCGAGGGTCGGTGTACTCCGCGGCGCAGCTGACGGCGCCTTGGACGTGGACCGCCGGCGCACGCCGCACGCCGCTGTCCCCTCGCGAGGCGAGCGTCGCGGCCAGCAGTTGCGGGAGATTGGCCAGGCGGGGGTCTCCGGCGGTCACGGACAGGCCGAGATCGATCACCTTGACGTCGACGACGTTCGCCGCGACGCCGTGGATCCGGGGGCCCGCCGGGTCGGCGAAGACGACCGCGAAGTCAGGTCTCTCGAGAGCGCCCGGGCCGGAGCCCGGCACGGGTCGACCGGTGTCGACCTCGCGGAAGCGAGGGTCGAGGTCGATCGCGAACCCGAACTCCTGGTTCACGTGAGTGGTGGGGCCGGATGCGCCGCACGCCGGCACGGCGAGCGCGACCAGCAGGAGCGCGGAGCCGACCGTGCCCCAGGTCCTGCCCGTCGATATGAGTCTGGCCCATCGCATGGAGAGGATCTCGCTCCCCTCGGCCCCGAGGTCGCGTCAGGCGGCGACCGCTGGGCCGTTGCTCCTTCATCCCGTTAGACGGCCCGCGTCGTCGTTTTCATCGCGCAGTCGCCGTTGAGGGCGGTCGTCCCGCGGCCCACGGAGCGGGCCGCGGGCGCCGCCTCTGCTAGACTGACCGGGCCAACAGCCCCCGCACGTGTACGTGGGCGCGCCTCACGAAAGGACCGGCCAGATGACCCTGCACGTCACCCTCCCCGACGGCTCCCCGCTCGAGCTTGA
>JAZBOM010000471.1:0-3393 GCA_036351205.1 Thermoleophilia bacterium
GGCCGTCTGCGGCCTGAGTGCCTCTCGGGCACCCGCCGCCTTGACTCCTCGGGGCGGTCCGCGTCAGTACTCGGCCGGGACGTCGACCCAGAACACCTTCGTCCGATAGCGCTTCGACGGGTTGCTCCAGTTGTGGGGCACCTTGGGGTCGAAGGTGAGCGTGTCGCCGGTGCCGAGCGTGCAGCGCTCGCCATCGAACTCCATGGCGAGCGTGCCGCTCACGACGTGGCAGATCACGAGCTCACCGTTGCGGGCGAAAAGTCCCGTGTCGGCATGCCCTCCCGGCTCGAGGTGGGTCTCTATCATCTGGGCGCGTCGCTCGCCTGCCGGCGTGAGCAGGTAGTCGACGAGGCCCACGCCCCCGAGCATGCTCGGCTTGAGCTCGGCGTGACGGACGAGCGGGGACGGAGGACGCTCGAAGAGGCTCGTCACGTCGACGCCGAGGGCGGAGGCGATCTTCACGAGCGACGAGACGGAGGCGGCGGTGTCCCCGAGCTCGAGCTGACTCAGAAAGCCGCGCGTCAGACCCGCGGCGGCGGCCACCTGAGCGAGTGATAAGCCGCGCTCCTGGCGGAGTGCGCGCAAGCGCTGCCCGATGAGGCGGAGGATCGCGCTAGACTCCTCCGCTGCCGGGGCGTTCGCGTTCGTCTTGCGCGCGGTCCCCACTTTTCTCACTCCCGCCTGGATGCCGGCCGGCCGCCCGGTGCGGACGACCCGTACATTCTATCTCAAGCAGCGTCAGTCTGTGACGGACGGATGTCAGGTGTTGCATGACAGCAGCGGATGTGGTTGTATACCACAGACGAGCAGAAGTCGAGTGGCACTTGACAGACACGCGTGTCGTCCGGAGCGCCCAGCGGTGCTCCTCGGCGGGGCATCTACACGAGGAGCACGACGTGAGCGCGAAGCTCCAGAAGGGGGCGGCGACGTCCCGGGGCCGAGACCTCCTCGAGCAGGTCGAACTCGAGCGCTCCCCCAGCACGCCGACGACCAGACCCTCCTACACGAAGGAGACACCCCGATGATCGAACTGCCGGTCTTCCGCCTTGAGGCGTTCTTCAGCCAGTGGGACGCGCTGCTCAAGTACAACCTCGCCCAGTCCGACGCCGAGACGATGACGGTAGGCGAGGTCCTCGCGCTGGGCACTGACGCAGACCGGCGGGCGTTCCACGATCTGGGTCTGGGGTATCCGCTCGGCTGGGGCGCGAACGAGTTGCGCCAGGCCATCGCCTCCACGTACGAGGAGATCGACTGGGAGCACACGCTGGCCTTCTCCGGCGCCGAGGAGGCCATCTTCTGGGCGATGGAGGAGCTGGCGCGGCCCGGCGACCACGCGATCGTCACGGTGCCCAACTACCAGTCGATGGAATCGGTCACGCTCGCCACCGGCGCCGACGTGACCGGCGTGATGCTCGATCCGCGGAACGACTGGGCACTGGACCTGGGCGAGGTGCGCAAGGCTCTCCGGCCGAATACGAGACTCATCGCCGTCAACTTCCCCAACAACCCGACGGGCGCGGTGCCCGACGAGGCGACCTTCCGCGGCCTCGCCGAGCTGTGCGACGAGCGCGACATCCGCCTGTTCAGTGACGAGGTCTATCGCGGCCTCGAGGTGGAGGGTTCGACGGCTCTGCCGCAGGCCGCCGACATCTCCCCGACGGCCCTGTCGCTCAACGTCATGTCGAAGGCGTACGGGCTCTCCGGACTGCGCATCGGGTGGGTGGCCTCCCAGGACCACGAGATGCTCGAGCGTCTGGAACGTCGCAAGCACTACACGACGATCTGTAACGCTGCGCCGAGTGAGATGCTGGCGACGATCGCCTTGCGCCACGCGGATGAGATCCGCGCGCGCAACCAGGCGATCATCGCCGCCAACCTGCCGGTCTTCCGCGAGTTCTTCGTCGAGCGCTGGGGCGAGCTGTTCGCGTGGGAGCGCCCGCAGGGTGGCTGTGTCTCCTTCCCCCGCTATCTGGGCGCCGAAGGAGCCGAGGCGTTCTGCCGCGACCTGCTCGAGCAGGAAGGCGTGTGCGTACTGCCACCCAGTATCTATCGCTCTGAGCTCCGCGAGGTACCGGCCGACCGCTTCAGAATGGGCGTCGGCCACCGCGGCCCCGGGCCGGCTCTCGAGGCCTTCGGCCGATTCCTGACCCGGCGCTTCGCCAGAGGCGCCAAGAGAGGAGGCTGAGCCCATGAACGACCAGCAAGGCTCGACGAACGTCCCGGCCGCCGGGGTCCGACTCCTTCAGGAGAAGGAGGTTTGCGACCTCATCACGCGAGCTGACGCGCTCGAGGCGGTACGGGAGGCTTTTGCCCGTATGGGGCGCGACGAGACGATGGTGCCGCCGGCGATGATCATCTACGTGCCCGAGAGCGAGGGTGAGGTGCATGTGAAGGCGGCGCACCTCCACCACGCCGAGCACTATGCGGTGAAGTTCGCCTCGATCTTCCCGCGCAACCCCGCTCGCGGACTGGCGGCGGTGTCCGGCATGATCCTCGTGTTCAGCGCCAAGACGGGGTTCCTCAGCGGCATGCTGCTGGACAACGGCTTCCTGACCGACCTGCGCACGGGGGCCGCCGGCGCTCTGGCCGCCGACCTGCTCGCCAAGCGGGAGATCGCGCAGGTGGCGATCATCGGCGCCGGCATCCAGGGTCGCTACCAGCTCGAGGCGTTGCTCGGCGTGCGGCGGCCGGCCGGCGTGCGCATCTGCGATACGGACCGGCAGGCAGCCGAGACCTATGCCCTCGAGATGGCGCAGAGGACCGGCCTGCCGGTGACCGTCGCACCCAGTGTGCGCGAGGCGGTCGACGGCGCCGACGTCATCGTGAGCACGACGCCGGCGCAGAAGCCCCACCTCATGGCCGACTGGGTCGCTCCGGGGGCCCACATCACCGCCATGGGCTCGGACAATCCGATGAAGAACGAGCTCGAGCCGGCCCTCCTCGCACGGGCCGACAAGCTCGTCGTCGACAGCATGGAGATGTGCGCGCTCAACGGCGAGCTGCATCATGCTCTCTCGCAGGGCCTGCTCACGCGCGACGGCGTCTTCGCGGAGCTCGGCGAGATCGCGGCCGGTCTGAAGCCCGGACGCACCGCCGACGACGAGATCACGGTCGCCGACCTCACCGGCCTCGGGATCCAGGACACGGCCGTCGCGAACTACGTCATGCGGCAGGCGGCGACGCAGGGGGTGGGCCGGTCGCTCGACAGTCTCTGACGATTCCCGAAGAGGATGTCCGTGCAGGACCGACTGGGCGCAGCCCGGAGGGTGAGTCCGGTCTGCTAGACTGACCGGGCCAACAGCCCCCGCACGTGTACGTGGGCGCGCCTCACGAAAGGACCGGCCAGATGACCCTGCACGTCACCCTCCCCGACGGCTCCCCGCTCGAGCTTGA
>JAZBOM010000472.1:0-2502 GCA_036351205.1 Thermoleophilia bacterium
AACGGCGAGCAGGCCAACGCCTACGCCACGTACATCCAGTCCCATCTGGACGCGATCGCCGGCGGCCAGACATACTCGCAGGTGAGCTCGGCGTCGCGCGAGGACCCCGAGAACGAGCAGCTTCTCGCGCAGCGCGAGAGCCTCTTCATGGGCACGACCCTGCGCGGCCTGTTGTTGCAGGCCTACGCCTTCTCGACGATCGGGACCGTCGCCTGGGTCGGCGCCGTCGTCGCGTTCGCCGCCGCCGGCATCCTGCTCGTCCTCGTGATCGTCGGATTCGTGCGCGCGCGTCAGCTCTCGGAGGCGGAGGCCACCGCGCCCGAGGCCCAGCGCAGTGCGGCGCGGGATCCTCTCCCGGCCCAGGGCTGCTGAGAAGGGGCCGCCGAGAGGGGACCGCTGAGGTGGTCTGAGAACGTCGGGTCCCCCGGGCGTCCCGGCCTCGGGACCGGATCGGGCCTCGCGACCGGACCAGGCCCTGGGACCGGACCAGTCGCGAGCCGGAGTGAGGCGGCGGGGCGGCGTGCCACAGGCACGCCGCCCCGCCGCCTTCGCACGGGTCTCGGCCCTACCGGAACAGCGGCGTGGAGAGGTACCGCTCCCCCGAGTCGGGGAGCATGACGACGACGAGCTTGCCGGCGTGCTCCGGCCGGCGGGCCACCTGGAGCGCCGCCCACACGCACGCGCCGGCGGCCATACCCACTAGCACGCCTTCCTCCCGAGCCAGCCGGCGCGCCATCTCGAACGCGTCCTTCTCGGTGACCGCCACCGCCTCGTCGTAGACGCCTGTGTCGAGGACGGAGGGGATGAAGTCCGCGCCGAGGCCCTGCAGGCCGTGGGGACCCGGCACGCCGCCCGACAGGACCGGTGAGCCTGCGGGCTCGACGGCGACGATCCGCACGCCCGGCTTCCGCTGCCGCAGCACCTGGCCCACGCCGGTCACGGTCCCGCCCGTGCCGACGCCGGTCACGAAGATGTCGATGCCTCCGTCGGTCGCCGACCAGATCTCCTCGGCGGTCGTCTCGCGGTGCGCCTGGGGGTTGGCGAGGTTCTGGAACTGCTGCAGCATGTACGCGCCCGGCAGCGTCTCGCAGAGTTCCTGAGCCTTGGCGACGGCTCCGCGCATGCCCTCCACCCCCGGCGTGAGGACCACTTCGGCCCCGTACGCCTGCAGCAGCAGGCGGCGCTCGACGCTCATGCTCTCGGGCATCGTCAGCAGCACCCGGTACCCCTTGGCCGCACCGACCATCGCCAGGGCGATGCCCGTGTTGCCGCTGGTCGGCTCCACGAGCGTCGCGCTCGCGGGGTCGATGAGGCCCGCCCTCTCCGCCGCCTCGACCATGGCGAGGGCGATGCGGTCCTTCAGGCTGCCGCCGGGGTTGAGCGACTCGAGCTTCCCCACGATCGTCGCGCCGGACTCCTCGGAGACGCCGCGCAAGCGCACGAGCGGCGTCCCCCCGATCAGGTCGGCGATGCTGTCGGCGACTTTCATCCCGCCCCCTTGGTGCGGCCTCAGATGTGATACGTCGTGGGAGCGGCGCGGTCGGCCATGGTCGCGATCGTCTCCGTGGCGAGCGCCTCGCGCAGCGCGGCCCGCACCGCAGCCCAGGCCGGCTCGAGAAGCAGACCACCGGGATCGCCGCTGCGCGACCGCCCCAACGCGTCGAGCGGACCGTCGAGCGCCTCGATGACCTCGAGGACGGTGATCGCGGAGGCCTGCCTGCTGAGCACGTAGCCCCCGCCCCTTCCTCGCTGACTGGTCACGAAGCCGCCCTGGCGGAGGTCGCGCATGACCTGCTCCACGTACTTCTTCGGGATCCCGCCCAGCGCCGCGATGCGCTGGCCGTTCAAGACCCCCTCCCCCCGCTTGAGCGCGAGGCAGACGAGGGCCCGGACGGCGTACTGCGTGCGAAGAGGTATGTCCACGCTCTGGCCTCGAATTGCCGGGTTGATGGTAGGAAATAGGATGATTGGCCGACCGGGCGTCTGTCAAGACGCGTGCCCCCGACGACGCGAGCCCCGGGGGCCCGGCATGGGGGGCATCGCGGGGCGCGACCTCCCGGAGCACGCAGCGCCGACCTCGCCCGACGGTGGGCCACGTCGACAAGACGGCGACGGCGATGGGGTCAAGATGGCCGTCCCGTGCACCCCGCCGGGCCTCCAGTCCCGCCCGGCTTCGCGTAGAGTGTGGGCATATGATCATCACCGTCGCGCCCGCCGACGGCGACGAGGCGCAGGCCCGGCGGGCGCGTCGAGCCGAAGCGGCGCCCGACGGCCCACGCGCCAACGACGGACCGCACGACAGCAAGGGAGCGTCACGACATGTCGAACGTCGCAGTGGTGGGCGCGAGCCCGGACGAGGAACGGTACTCGAACAAGGCCATGCGGTTCCTCAAGGAGAAGGGCCACACCGCCATCCCGGTGGCCCCCAAGCACGAACGCATCTGCGGTGAGGAGGTCCACGCCTCGCTGCGCGACGTGCCTGACGAGGTCGACACCGTCTCG
>JAZBOM010000473.1:0-4446 GCA_036351205.1 Thermoleophilia bacterium
CCTGGAACCCCGTCACCCTGCGGTCGTCGTCGTGGACCACGACGCCGTAGTGGGAGGGGTCGTCGACCCGCTTGACGGCCATCGTGGCGACGCCCGCGCAGGCGCGATGGGCGGCCATGAAAGCGGTCAGGTCGATGTCGGTGAGGCCGTCGCCGCTGACCACGACAAAGGTGCCGTCGCCGAGGAACTCGCGAAAGCACCCCACACCGCCGGCCGTGCCCAGCAGCTCGCGCTCGAAGTTGTAGCGCAGGCTGAGGTCGTAGGCGCTGCCGTCGCCGAAGTAGGTGCGGATCTTGTCGGGGTGGTAGTGCAGGTTGGCCGCCACCTCGCGGACGCCGTGGCGGCGCAGCAGGTGCAGCATGTGCTCCATGACGGGACGGTTGAGGATGGGGACCATGGGCTTGGCGGTGTGCCCGGTCAGCGGGTGGAGCCGCGTGCCCAGCCCCGCGGCCATGATCATCGCCTTGAAGGCGCCGGCCGGCGCAGCCCCGCCGGCGCCCTGTGTCTCTCGCTCGCTCACCTCGACGCCCCTCTCATCGCACCGCCCCCGCGGACACCCCCATACCTGTCGAGCTTCCCCACACCCCTCGATCGCCCCTCAACCAGAGGACGCCGGCCGGCAGGCGCCGGCGGCGCACGCCGCGGCGAGCGCCGGCCCGAACGGCGGCCGCAGCACCCCGGCCTCGGTGACGATGGCCGTGATGTTGGCCGCCGGGGTCACGTCGAAGGCCGGGTGCCGGGCCCGCGCGCCCTCGGGCGCGACCCGCCGGCCGGCGAACGACGTGACCTCGCTCTCGGCGCGCTCCTCGATCGGGATGGCGGCGCCGCTCGCGACCGTCAGGTCGACGGTCGACAGGGGCGCCGCCACGTAGAACGGCACGTGGTGCTCCTTGGCGAGCACCGAGACCGTGTACGTGCCGATCTTGTTGGCCGCGTCGCCGTCGGCGGCGATGCGGTCGGCGCCGACGACGACGCCGTCGACCTCGCCGCGGCTGAAGAAGAAGCCGGCCATGTTGTCGCTGATCAGCCGGTACGGGATGCCCTCGACCTCGAGCTCCCAGGCGGTGAGCCGGGCGCCCTGCAGCCAGGGCCGGGTCTCGTCGACCCAGACCGAGATGCCGCCGTGGCGGGCATGGGCCGCGCGCACGACGCCGAGCGCGGTGCCGTACCCCGCCGTCGCCAGGGCGCCGGCGTTGCAGTGCGTGAGGATGCGCGCGCCGGCGGCGAAGAGCGACGCCCCGTGCGCGCCGATCGCGAGACAGCGGGCGATGTTGTCGTCGTGGATCGCCTGCGCCCGGGCGAGCAGCACGGCCGCGACGGCCGCCGGCCTCGCGCGCTCGCCGGCGGCGGCGAGCTCGCGCTCCCACACGGTGCGCATCTCGTCGAGCGCCCAGCGCAGGTTGACCGCCGTGGGCCGCGTGGCGAGCAGGCCGGCGGCGGCCTCGTCGAGGGCGGCGCGGAAGGCGGCGACGTCGTCGCCGGCCAGGTCGGCCGCCTCGCGCGCGGCGAGAGCCATGCCGCCCGCCGCGGTGACGCCGATGGCCGGCGCCCCGCGCACCGTCATGTCGCGGATGCGGTCGGCGACCTCGCGCCACGTCGTACAGGTGACGTAGCGCTCGTCGTGGGGCAGCGCGGTCTGGTCGACGAGGACGACCGCCGCGGGCAGGATCTCGACCGTGCGCACGCGCAGCCGCGAGCCCCCGTGACCGGTGCCGGCTTCGCCGGCCGTCATGGCGACCCTCGCTCCACCCCGACCCTCAGCGCCCGTCGCGCCCTCAGGTCCCCTGGTCCCACGAGGCCAGGTACGCGGCCTGCTCCTCGGTGAGGGTGTCGCAGGCGATGCTCATGGTCTCGAGCTTGAGCCGGGCGATCTCGTCGTCGATGTCCTTGGGCACCACGTAGACCTTCTTCTCGAGCTCGGCGTGGTGCTGCACCATGTACTCCGCCGAGAGCGACTGGTTGGCGAAGCTCATGTCCATGACGGCAGCCGGGTGACCCTCGGCGGCCGACAGGTTGACCAGCCGGCCTTCGGCCAGCAGATAGATGCGGCGGCCGTCGGCCATCGTGTACTCGTCGACGAACTCGCGCACGGTGCGCTTCTTGACGGCGAGCTGCTCGAGCGCCGGGATGTCGATCTCGACGTTGAAGTGGCCGGTGTTGGCGACGATGGCGCCGTCCTTCATGACCTCGAAGTGCTCGCCGCGGATGACGTGGATGTCGCCGGTCGCGGTGACGAAGACGCTGGCGATCTTGGCGGCCTCGGCGATGGGCATGACGCGGAAGCCGTCCATGACCGCCTCGAGCGCGCGCAGCGGGTCGACCTCGAGGACGACGACGTCGGCGCCGTGCCCCTTCATGCGCATCGCCAGGCCGCGGCCGCACCAGCCGTAGCCGGCGACGCAGACCGTGCTGCCGGCGATGAGGATGTTGGTCGCGCGGATCACGCCGTCGAGCGTGCTCTGGCCGGTGCCGTAGCGGTTGTCGAACATGTGCTTGGTGTTGGCCTCGTTGACGGCGACGATCGGGAACATGAGGCGGCCCTCGGCCTCGAGCGCCTTGAGGCGGATGACGCCGGTGGTCGTCTCTTCGGTGCCGCCGATGATGTCGGCCGCCATGTCGGGGCGCTCGCCGTGCAGCACGCCGATGACGTCGGCGCCGTCGTCCATGGTGATGTTGGGCCGGTGGTCGACGCAGGCGTTGATGTGGCGGTAGTAGGTCTCGTCGTCCTCGCCCTTGATGGCGTAGACGCGCACCCCGTACTCCTTGACCAGGGCGGCGGCCACCGGGTCCTGCGTGCTCAGCGGGTTGGAGGCGCAGAGCACGACGTCGGCGCCCCCCGCGACCAGGGTGCGCATGAGGTTGGCCGTCTCGGTCGTGACGTGCAGGCAGGCGCCGACGCGCACGCCCTCGAGCGGCCGCTCCTTCGCGAAGCGCTCGCGGATCGCCTTGAGGACCGGCATGTGCATGTCGGCCCACTCGATGCGCAGCACGCCCTCGGGGGCCAGACCGATGTCTTTGATGTCGTGATCGGGGCTCACAGGCAGTTCACTCCTCGTCGATGGGCGACCCCTGCACGACCCCGCAGGCGGCCAGCGTGTGTCCGTAGTATGCGGCGGCGACGGCCGGGGGGACGAGCAGGTCGGCGGCGCCCAGGCAGCCGGCGCACCGCAGCGCGGCGCGCTCGAACGGCGTGAGCCGCGCGAGGTCGCCGACCCCGGCCACGACGCCGCCAGAGTATACACGCGGCCCGCCCGCGCACCGTACCACGGAGGGTTGATAACGGCCGGTCATCGAGGGGAAGCTGCGCGGCACTCCGGCCGGCCACGGGCCGGTCAGCGGGCCGCGCAGCTCGAGATCGACGTGGTCCTCGACGGCGAACAGATCGGTCGGGGGTTCGCCGGGCGCCCGGCTCTCCGGAGCGGCGGGCGTGTGGCGCCCCGCCGCGGCGACCAGGCGCAGCGGGACGACGAGGCCGACACAGGTGCCGGCCGGGAGGCTCGCGAGCGTCGCGAACAGCCGGCCCTCGAACGGCCGCGCCGGCCGCATCTCCTGACGAGCCAGCGCGACGAGCCGCGCCTCGGGGAAGACGGCCGCCGCCGCGGCCGCCAGAGCCGGCGCGGCGAGCACGACGGGGACGGCGGGGGCGGTCACTCCCCTGCGGCAAGCCGCCGCTTGAAGCTCTCGATGGCGGCGACGGGCGTCGGGTCGACCCCGTAGAGCAGGGCGAGGTAGTACGACACCCAGTCGCCCAGGCCGATGAGCGAGACGGCGCGGGCGAGCGGAGCCGAGCCCCGCGCCGTCAGCCTCTCGACCCCGGCGCCGTGAGCGGCGAGCTCGGCGGCCGTGAGGTGGGCACGCCGCGCCAGTCTGGCCGGCCACTCCGGGTCCTCGAGCAACACGACCTGGCTGCCGGCGGCCAGGTCGGGCAGGCTCGACCAGCCCTCGATCTCGTTGTGGTCGAGCTCCGGCAGCTCGGCCCAGAAGGCCGGCGCCTTGGCGTTCTCGTTCACCTGCGTCTTCCAGCGGCGCGCGACCGGCGCCGTGACGCCGGCGCCACAGGCGAGGACGAGACGCCCGGCGAGGCGCCGCGCCAGCGCCTTCGCGCCGTTGGCCTCCTCCGGCACCTCCGGGGCCAGGTCCGAAGAGAGCTGGTCGAGGGAGGCCGCGGCCTCCCCCACGTCGGCCGTGAGGTCGGCGCAGAGCCCGGCGTGCGCGAGTGCGGCCGCCACCGGCGTGGCCAGCACGCCGAGGGCGGCGCGGGGCTGCAGGCCGGCCGGGACGGAGACCGCCGGGAGCCCCTCGGCCGCGGCGATCGCGCCCAGGCGCCCGCCGCTCGCCACGCAGACGGGCCGGCAGCCGCGAGACAGCGCCGCCTCGACGCAGGCCAGGGTCTCCTCGGTCTGCCAGGAGTAGCTCACGGCGACGACCAGGGTCGTGGGCCTCACC
>JAZBOM010000474.1:0-2483 GCA_036351205.1 Thermoleophilia bacterium
CAGGCCGCCGGCCTCCGGCTCATCGCCAACTTCCTGCGCTGGCGGCCCTGACCCCGGTCGCCCGGCGGCGCGCCCTCGGGCCGCATCGGATCGACGCCAAGACCGGGGGTCAGTCGACCCGACGCCAGGTCCCGCCGTCCCGGCAGATGCCGAGCACGCAGCCCTCCACGCCGAGCCCGCGGTCGGTGAGCGTGAGCCGCCCGTTGTAGGTCTTGTCGCGATCGGGCGAATAGACCTTGCCGCCCCCATAGGCCCCGCCCCCGCGCGGGGCCATGTCCCAGACGATCCTGCGCCCGACGTTGGGGCTCGCGATCTCCTTGCCGGAGGCGTCGTAGGCCCGCACGAGCGTCCCGCAGAGGGCCGCGCCGCAGGTCGTCATCTCCACATGGCCGAAGTTGCCGTTGTCGTCGGGAACCGTCTGCCAGACGCCCTCCGCAGGATCGGCGGCGGCCGCTCCTGCGATCAGGACGACGGCGATGGCGGATGCGATGCGCTTCATGGGTCTCCTCCCTCTCCCGCATGGCCGCACCCTGCCGCCCCGCGCAAGGCCCGGCCAAGCCTGACGCCGCGGCAGGCGGCCCCCTGACGTCGCGTCGCGGAGCGGGGCTTCACAATCCCCGCCCGCCACGGCAAAAGGCCCGCAATACCCGGAGAGCGCCCATGATCCTCTACCCCGCGATCGACCTGAAGGACGGCCAGTGCGTCCGGCTCCTGCGCGGGGAGATGGAGGCGGCGACCGTCTTCTCCGACGACCCCGCCTCCCAGGCCGCCGCCTTCGAGGCGGCGGGCTGCGAGTGGCTGCATCTGGTGGACCTCAACGGCGCCTTCGCCGGCCGCCCGGTGAACGCCGGCGCCGTGGAGGCGATCCTCGCCCGCGTCCGTGTCCCGGCCCAGCTCGGCGGCGGCATCCGCGACATGGCCACCATCGAGGGCTGGCTGTCGAAGGGCCTCGCCCGCGTGATCCTCGGCACCGTGGCGGTCGAGAACCCGGCCCTCGTGCGCGAGGCCGCGCGCGCCTTTCCCGGACGGGTCGCCGTCGGCATCGACGCGAAGGAAGGCCGCGTCGCCACACGGGGCTGGGCCGAGGTGACCGACGTCGAGGCGACGGACCTCGCCCGCCGCTTCGAGGACGCGGGCGTGGCCGCGATCATCTACACCGACATTTCCCGCGACGGCGCGATGCAGGGTCCGAACGTGGCCGCGACCGAGGCGCTGGCGCGCGCGGTCTCCATCCCGGTGATCGCGAGCGGCGGCGTGTCCTCGCTCACCGATCTTCTCGCCTTGCGGGACACCGGCGTCATCGCGGGCGCGATCTCGGGCCGCGCGCTCTACGACGGGGCGATCGACCTCGCCGGGGCGCTCGCCGCGCTCGGCTAAGCCGCGGGCCTGCGACACGCCGCCCAGAGGAGCAGCCCGAGCGCAACGGGGCCCGTGGTGAGCGCCACGACCACGTTCGTCGCCTGGGGTCCGAGCGCCGCCCAGAGCGGAGGCGCGAAGAGCGTGACGGCGACCGGCGGGAAGAGCGGCAGCGCCGCCTGCCAAGGCGGGAGATGTCCGCCCCACACCGCCCCGGACGCCCGCCGTGCGAGCCCCCAAAGCACCAGCGCGAGGCAGGGCCAGAGCGCGAGCCGCAGGACGGAGGGATCGCGCACCGTGCCCACCGCCCAGACGGCGACCAGCAGCGCGGGCGCGGCAAGCAGGACGCCGCGCGTCGGCAGGTCGAGCGGCAGGAGCCGGTCGAGCGCCCGGTGCGCGAGCACGGCAAGCGCCATGGGCAGGACGAGGTAGAGCGCGAGCGTACCGCGCCCGGGCAGCGCCGCCCGCTCCGTCGGCCAGTAGAGCGCGACGGCGAGCGCGAGAAGCGCGGCGCCCGACCAGACCGCGACGGCGGCGCCCGGCCGCAGGGGCGTGCGCGCCAGCCCGACGTAGAGACCGCCCGAGAGAAGCGCATGCCAGGCGAGCGGGGTCCAGACGAGCTGAAAGGGAAAGGCCTCGTAGATGGTGCCGACGAGCGCGCCCTCCACGGCGTAGCCGAGCACCGCGCCGCCGAGGAAGGCCGCCCGGAGCCCCGAGGCCCCGGTCATCAGAACCGCCGACAGGCCGGCCGCGGCGGCGAGCGCGTAGACGAGCCACGTGACGACGAGCCCCGGCGCCGTGACGCCCGGCGGGGGCACCGTCCAGAACAGGTTCTCCGACACCGCGACGGCGATCCAGCCCAGGCAGAGCGCCGCCGCGATGTAGCGCAGGGTCGGCATCGGGGACCCCTCCGGTTCGCGCCGCGTGAGGGCAACGTGGCGAACCGCTGGCCCCCGCGCAAGCGTCCGCTGGCCAAGCCCGCGTCCCGGGTATAGATACGCGCGCATGCTGAAGACCCGCATCATTCCCTGCCTCGACGTGGCCGACGGCCGCGTGGTCAAGGGCGTGAACTTCGTCGACCTGCGCGACGCGGGCGATCCGGTCGAGGCCGCCATCGCCTACAACGC
>JAZBOM010000475.1:0-5491 GCA_036351205.1 Thermoleophilia bacterium
TACCAGACGCTGCTCGGCGTCACCGGCTCGGGCAAGACCTTCACCATGGCCAACGTCATCGCCCGGGTGCAGAAGCCCACGCTGGTGATCGCCCACAACAAGACCCTCGCGGCGCAGCTCTGCAACGAGTTCCGCGAGTTCCTCCCCGACAACGCCGTCGAGTACTTCGTGAGCTACTACGACTACTACCAGCCCGAGGCGTACGTGCCGGCGCAAGACCTCTACATCGAGAAGGACTCGTCGATCAACGACGAGATCGACCGCCTGCGCCACTCGGCGACCACCTCGCTCTTCCTGCGTCGCGACGTGGTCATCGTCGCCAGCGTGAGCTGCATCTACGGCCTGGGCTCGCCCGAGGAGTACCTCGAGCGCATGGTGCTGCTCAAGGTCGGCGACACCGTCGACCGCGACGAGGTGCTGCGCCGTCTCGTCGACATCCAGTACGCGCGCAACGACTTCGAGCCCGCGCGCGGCAAGTTCCGCGTGCGCGGCGACGCCTTCGAGGTCTGGCCGGCCGACCAGGACACGGCCGTGCGCGTGCGCCTCTGGGGCGACGAGGTCGAGTCGATCCAGCGCTTCGACCCGGTGAGCGGCGAGGTCGTCGACAAGGCCGACCACGCGATCATCTACCCGGCCACCCACTTCGTGACCAGCGGGCCGGCCGTCGAGCGCGCCCTCGCCGAGATCAAGCGCGAGCTCAACGAGCGCACCGCCTGGTTCGAGGAGCACGGCAAGGTCCTCGAGGCCCACCGCCTGCGGCAGCGCACCCTCTACGACATGGAGATGCTGCGCGAGATGGGCTACTGCAGCGGCATCGAGAACTACTCGCGCGTCCTCCTCGGCAAGGAGCCGGGGGCGCGGCCCAACTGCCTGCTCGACTACTTCCCCGACGACTTCCTCTGCTTCATCGACGAGTCGCACATGACCCTGCCTCAGATCGGCGGCATGTACGAGGGCGACCGCTCGCGCAAGCTCAACCTCGTCGACTACGGGTTCCGTCTGCCGAGCGCCCTCGACAACCGGCCGCTGCGCATCGACGAGTTCCTCGAGACCGTGCCGCAGATCGTCTTCGTCAGCGCGACCCCGGGCGAGTTCGAGCTCAGGGAGAGCGTCAACATCGCCGAGCAGATCATCCGCCCGACCGGGCTCATCGACCCGGTCGTCGAGGTGCGGCCCACCGAGGGCCAGATCGACGACCTCATGAACGAGATCCGCGTGCGTGTCGAGCGCGACCAGCGCGTCCTCGTCACCACGCTCACCAAGCGCATGGCCGAAGACCTCACCGACTACCTGGTCGAGAACGGCTTCCGCGTGCGCTACCTGCACAGCGAGATCGACACCATCGAGCGCATCCAGATCGTCCGCCAGCTGCGCCTCGGCGAGTTCGACGTGCTGGTCGGCATCAACCTGCTGCGCGAGGGGCTCGACCTGCCCGAGGTCACCCTGGTGGCGATCCTCGACGCCGACAAGGAGGGCTTCCTGCGCGGCAAGACGAGCCTGATCCAGACCATCGGCCGCGCCGCCCGTCACATCGACGGCACGGTCATCATGTACGCCGACGGCATGACGGCGGCGATGGAGGCGGCGCTCGACGTCACCAACGCCCGTCGCGCCAAGCAGATCGCCTACAACGAGAAGCACGGCATCACGCCGAGGAGCGTGGTCAAGTCGGTCACCGACATCGCCCAGATGGTCAGCGACGCGGCCGCCGTGCCGACCAAGGGCCGCCGGGCGGCCAAGGCGGTCGCCAAGCGCCTGGCCATGCCGACCGCCGACCTCGAGCACCTCATCGCCGACCTCGAGGCCGAGATGTTCCAGGCGGCCGACGACCTCAAGTTCGAGTACGCGGCCAAGCTGCGCGACGAGATCCGTGAGCTGTCGCGCGAGCTCGCCGGGCGAGCGGCGAAGAGCCCGGTGTCGGCCGCCGTGGCGGCCGCCGAGGTCGACGCGCGGGCCGACGCCGCCGCCGAGGCCGGGGCAGAGGCACAGGATCAGGCGCGACCCTCGTGATCGCAGCCGGCGGGGCAGAGGAGGAGGCGTGACGCACGACATCGGAGGAGCAGGCGTGACCGACCACACGGCGACGGTGCCCGAGGGAGTGCCCGAGGCGTTGCGGCGTGACGCGGCGACGCTCGCCGAGCGCGCCCGCGCGCTCGGCGCCGACCGCGTCGCGCCGCTGCCCGCCGCCGGCGTCGTCGTCGACGAGCGCGTGCGCCTCAAGTGCCTCGTGCCGCGCTGCTCGAGCTACGGCAAGAACCTCATGTGCCCGCCGGCCGTGCCGGCGCCGGCCGAGATGCGGGCGGCGCTCGCCCGGTATCGCCTGGCGCTCGTCGTGCAGCAGCCGATCCCCGTCGACGCGGCGGCCGCCGAGGAGACCTTCGCCGGCCGCACCTACGCCGAGGCGCGCGCCCTGGAGGGCGGCTGCGACGAGGTCGACGGCGTGCGTTCGTCGCAGCTCGAGTTCGCTGCCCTCATGACCGAGCTCGAGCGCGCCGCTTTCGGCCTCGGCCACCGCTTCGCCGCCGCCTTCGCCGGCGGCGAGTGCGTGCTCTGCGAGGAGTGCGTCGGCCAGGGGTCGGGCGCGCCGTGCGTGCATCCGTTCGAGGCGCGCCCGTCGGCCGAGGCCCTCGGCGTCGACCTCGTCGCCACGGCGCGGGCCGCCGGGCTCGACGTCGAGTTCCCGGCGGCCGACGACGCACGGTGGACCGGTCTGCTGCTCATCGACTAGCGTAGAACGGATGCCCCGCGCGCCGGCCGGAGAGACGGTCGAGCGCGCCCGACCAGGGAACGACAGACAGAGTGAGCGACAGCCTCGTCATCACCGGCGCCCGCGAGCACAACCTCAAGGACATCTCCTTGAGCCTGCCGCGCGACCGCTTCATCGTCATCACCGGGCTCTCGGGCTCGGGCAAGTCGTCGCTCGCCTTCGACACGATCTACGCCGAGGGTCAGCGCCGCTACGTCGAGTCGCTCTCGGCCTACGCACGGCAGTTCCTCGGGCAGATGGACAAGCCCGACGTCGACTCGATCGAGGGGCTCTCGCCGGCGATCTCGATCGACCAGAAGACGACCTCGCGCAACCCGCGCTCGACGGTCGGCACGGTCACCGAGATCTACGACTACCTGCGCCTGCTCTACGCGCGCATCGGGCACCCGCACTGCCCGCAGTGCGGGCGGCCGATCGCCGGGCAGTCGGTGCAGCAGATCGTCGACCAGGTCTGCGAGCTCGAGCAGGGCACGCGCTTCAGCGTGGTCGCGCCGCTCGTGCGCGGGCGCAAAGGCGAGTACGGCCGCCTCTTCGACCAGCTGCGGGCCGACGGCTTCACGCGCGTCGAGGTCGACGGTCAGGTGCGCGAGCTCGAAGAGACCATCGACCTCGACAAGAAGTACAAGCACGACATCGCGGTCGTGGTCGACCGTCTCGTCATGAAAGACGGGCTGCGGCGCCGCCTCACCGACTCCGTCGAGACGGCGGCGCAGCTCTCCGAGGGTCTCATCGAGATCGAGGTCGTCGACGGCCCGACCCTCACCTTCAGCGAGAAGTTCGCCTGCGTGCACTGCGGCATCTCGCTGCCCGAGATCCAGCCGCGTGTGTTCAGCTTCAACAGCCCGCACGGCGCCTGCCCGGCCTGCCACGGCCTGGGCTCGACGCGCGAGATCGACCCGGGCCTCATCGTGCCCGACGAGAGCGTCTCCATCGCCAAGGGGGCGCTGCTGCCGTACGGGCAGATGTCGTACGGCTGGATCGAGCAGATCATCGAGTCGATCTCGCAGACCTTCGACGTCGATGCCCAGACGCCGTGGGCCGAGCTGCCCGAGGAGCAGCGCCGCCTCTTCCTCTACGGCACCGGCGACCGCCGCATCCCCCTGAGCTATCGCAACTACGAAGGGCGCGTGCGGCACTACACCTCCGCCTTCCCCGGGCTCGTGCGGCACCTGCAGCGGCGCTACGAGGAGACCGAGTCCGAGCTCGTGCGCCAGAAGATCGAGGAGTACATGAGCGACAGGGTCTGCGCCGAGTGCAACGGGGCGCGGCTCAAGCCGAGCAGCCTCGCCGTGACCGTCGGCGGGCTCAACATCCACGACCTCACGGCGATGAGCGTGCGCGCGGCGATGCAGTTCCTCGGCGGCCTCTCGCTGACCGACACCGAGCGCCTCATCGGCGGCCGCGTGATCAAGGAGGTCGGCGAGCGCCTCCGCTTCTTGAACGACGTCGGGGTCGGCTACCTCGACCTGCAGCGCGCGGCCGCGACGCTCTCCGGCGGCGAGGCGCAGCGCATCCGCCTGGCCACGCAGATCGGCTCGGCGCTCGTCGGCGTGCTCTACATCCTCGACGAGCCCTCGATCGGCCTGCACCAGCGCGACAACCGGCGCCTCATCGACACCCTCCTGCGCCTGCGCGACCTGGGCAACACGGTGATCGTCGTCGAGCACGACGAAGAGACGATGCGCTCGGCCGACCACCTCGTCGACATGGGCCCCGGGGCCGGCGAGCACGGCGGCGAGATCGTCGCCGAGGGCACGCCGGCCGAGATCATGGAGGCGCCCGGCTCATTGACCGGCGAGTTCCTCGCCGGCAGGCGGCGCATCGAGGTGCCCGGCCAGCGCCGCCTGCCCGTCGAGTGGTTCACCGTCCGCGGCGCGCGCATGCACAACCTGCGCGGCATCGACGTCAGCTTCCCCGTCGGGGCCTTCACCTGCGTCACCGGCGTCTCCGGCTCGGGCAAATCCACGCTCATCAACGAGATCCTCTACAAGGGCATGGCCTCGCGGCTCAGCCGCGTCTCCAAGCTGAGGGCGGGCGACCACGACGGCATCGACGGCGCCCGCCTGCTCGACAAGGTCATCGACATCGACCAGTCGCCGATCGGCCGCACGCCGCGCTCCAACCCGGCCACCTACACCGGCCTCTTCGACCCCATCCGCCAGCTCTTCGCCCAGACCCCCGAGAGCAAGCTGCGCGGCTACAAGCCCGGCCGCTTCAGCTTCAACGTCAAGGGCGGGCGCTGCGAGACCTGCCGCGGCGACGGGCAGATCAAGATCGAGATGCACTTCCTGCCCGACGTGTACGTGCCCTGCGAGGTCTGCCGCGGCAAGCGCTACAACCGCGACACGCTCGAGGTCTGGTAC
The DNA here is from genome assembly GCA_036351205.1 of Thermoleophilia bacterium. Taxonomy (GTDB): domain Bacteria; phylum Actinomycetota; class Thermoleophilia; order UBA2241; family UBA2241; genus UBA2241. The sequence continues at coordinate 5,131 of JAZBOM010000475.1, forward strand.
AAGGGCAAGAACATCGCCGAGGTGCTCGAGATGAGCGTCGAGGAGGCGGTCGACTTCTTCCGCCCGGTCACGCGCATCGCCCGCCGCCTCAAGGCGCTCGACGACGTCGGCCTCGGGTACGTCAAGCTCGGCCAGCCGGCGACCACGCTCTCCGGTGGCGAGGCGCAGCGCGTCAAGCTCGCAAGCGAGCTGCAGAAGCGCTCGACCGGCAGGACGCTGTACATCCTGGACGAGCCCCCCACGGGTCTGCACTTCGATGATGTGCGCCAACTGCTCATCGTGCTCCAGCGTCTCGTCGAAGGCGGCAACACCGTACTCGTGATCGAGCACAACCTGGATGTGGTCAAAACGGCCGACTGGA
>JAZBOM010000476.1:0-3278 GCA_036351205.1 Thermoleophilia bacterium
ACCGCCCGCGTCACCGCCTCGATCTCGGGCGCCAGGTAGCGGTCACGCTCGAGGGTCGGCGCGATCCGGCGCACGACGGCCCGGCCGAGCGCCGTGCCGGCTCCCGGCTCGAGCGGCGACAGCAGGTCGATCGCCTGTGCCGCGCAGAGCGCCTCGACGGCGAGCACGGTCTGCGCGTTCGCCAGCACCTGCTCGAGCTTCAGCGCCGCCGTCATGCCCATGCTGACGTGGTCCTCCTGGTCGCCGGAGGTGGGGATCGAGTCGACGCTCGCGGGGTGGCAGAGGACCTTGTTCTCGGCGACCAGCGCGGCCGCGGTGTACTGGGCGATCATGTAGCCGTTGTTGAGGCCGCTGTCGCGGGTGAGGAAGGGCGGCAGTTCGCTGAGCGAGCTGGTGAGCAGGCGGAAGGTGCGGCGCTCACTGATGCTGGCGATCTCGCTGACGCTCATCGCCGCCAGGTCGAGCGCCAGGGCGAGCGGCTCGCCGTGGAAGTTGCCGGCGGAGATGATCTCGCCCGAATCGACGAAGACGAGGGGATTGTCGGTCACGGCGTCGACCTCGACGCCCACGACGCGGCGCAGCCAGGCGAGGGCGTCGCGACAGGCGCCGTGCACCTGGGGGATACAGCGCAGCGAGTAGGCGTCCTGCACCTTGTCGCAGTTGAGGTGGCTGAGCATGATCGCGCTGCCCTCGGTCGCGGCGCGCACGTTGGCGGCGCTGGCGAGCTGCCCCGGGATCGGCCGCAGCGCCTGGATGCGCTCCTGGAAGGGGCCGACCGAGGCGCGCAGGCCCTCGAGGCTCATCGCGCCGACGAGGTCGGCCGAGTCGAGGAGCGCCTCGCCGTCGACGACTGCCAGACAGCCGATCGCCGCCATGAACTGGGTGCCGTTGAGCAGCGAGAGGCCTTCCTTCGCCTCGAGCGTCACGGGCGCGAGCCCGGCGGCCCGCAGGGCCGGCCCGCTCGGCTCGCGCCGCCCGTCCTTCGTCAGCAGTTCGCCCTCGCCCATCATCGCCAGCACCAGGTGGGCCGACGGCGCGAGGTCACCCGAGGCGCCGAGCGAGCCGCGCGAGGGCACCCAGGGCACGAGGTCGGCGTTCAGCAGCGCGGCGACGAGCTCGGCGACCTCGAGGCGTACGCCCGAGTAGCCCCGGGCCATCGTGTTGAGGCGGATCGTCATGGCGGCGCGCACGACGTCGCGCGGCAGCGGCTCGCCGACGCCGACGGCGTGGCTGCGCACGAGGTTCTCCTGCAGCTCGCGCACCTTGGCGACCGGGATGTGCGTGGTGGCGAGCTGGCCGAAGCCGGTGGTGACGCCGTACGCGACCTGCTCGCCGGCGACCAGGCGCTCGATGAGGGCGCGCGCCGCCGCGATGCGGCCCCGCGCGCCCTCGCCCAGCCGCACGGGCGCGCCGCCGCGCGCCACCGCCGCGACCTGCGCGATGGTCAGGGGTCCGTCGCCGATCGAGATCGTGTCCACGCGCGCTCCTTCCTCGACGCAGGCAGTCTAGGCCCGTGGCGAGGGCGCGCGCAACGCGACGCAGCTGAGGGGCGAACCGAGACCCGGACGCGACGCCATGCCGGAGACGCGACGCCGTGCCGGGGGATGCGACGCCACGCCGGGACCGGGAGAGCGAGACCGGAGGCACGATGCACCATCGGAGGCAGAACGGGGTCGGGCACCGGTGTCGCGGCGCCCGACGTACGACCGGACGCGCGAAGGGGGCGGGCGCCGCCGTCGCGGCGCCCGCCCCCACAGGTTCCCCGAGTCGGATGAGACCGACTCACCTCGGCGTCAGAGCGGGTAGAGCACCTTGCTGATCGAGTACTCCGTCACGAGGCCGCCGGCGCCGTTCCCGGCGGCTCTCGCCCGTACCCACCACTTGACCCCGGGGCTGAGCGTCACGTTCCAGGCGCCGAGGTCGTTCGTGTAGACCGTCCTCACCACCGCCCAGTCCTTGGTCGCCGTCTTGCGCTCGATGTAGATCTTCGTGCCCGCCGGCACGCGCGCACCGTCGAGCGAGTAGGCGCCGTAGATCTTGTAGTAGCTCGAGTACTTGGCGACCTTCCTCAGCCACAGGTTCTCCGGCCAGGTGAGCGTCGCCTTGAAGCCCATCGTCGTACGACCGGTCCTCGGTGCGCCGTCGGGCCCGAGCACGGGGTCGGCGTAGGCCATGTAGAGACTCGGCGCGTACCGCATCAGCTCCTGCGGCCACCCCACCGTGTCCCAGAGCTCGCCGGTGTCGAACTCGTCGTACAACCCGTACCAGTCATCGTCGGGGTCGAGCGGGTCCTCCTCGTGGAGCGGCGGGGCCCAGGTGCCCTCGTCGACGACGTAGTTCTTCCTCGAGCTGTACACGAACTGCTGGAACCAGGCCGGCATCAGCCCCTGGGAGAGGTCCGGCTTCACGGTCAGGCCGGCGAGGTCCGCCGGCCACTCGAGCCGGGTGCCGACCGTGCCGAACGAGGTAGGCTTGAAGCCGTACGGCGTGCCGAGGCTCGGGCCGGTGATCTTCGCCCAACCGTCCGCCGGGTAGTTGTAGATCTCGAGGTAGTAATTCTGCGCACCCGCGGGGTCGCTGCTCCACTCCGGGTCGAGCAGCCGGGGGTAGTAGCCCCAGAGGAAGTACTCCGACGCGCCCTTGAAGGCCACGACGACGACGTAGTAGGTGTCGCCGAGCGAGGTCGGTGAGGCCGCGATGTCGGTCACCTTGACGTCCGCGGCCTCCCACCCCAGCCAGGACCCCAGATACCCGGTGTCGGAGACCACGTCGCCGTCCTGGTTCAGGATGTAGACGTCGAGGTCGGCGGCGTAATTCTTGAAGTACAGCTCCATGTGGATGGTGCCGTAGTGGTTGACCGTCGTGGGGAGCTTGCGGATCGTCACCTGGGTCTGGTCCCAGATCACGCGCTCGTGGATGCCGGGCGTGACCTGTCTGTCGGTCACCGTCGCGGCCCCCGCCGGCGCCGCGATCGCCAGAACGACGAGCGTGAGCGCCACGACCCCCGCCGTCGCCAGCCGTGATGCCTTCCCCATGGGTCCCTCCCGAGAGTCGTCCGGCCGTCGGCGCACCGGCGGCGCCGCGGCTCGGCTCTGAAATTCGCCGTACCGACGGCGAGCCCTTCCCGCCTGCCGCTCACGCCGTGCTCCGCGAGACCGGAACGACCTCGGACGACAGGCCCTGGGAACGCGGAAGGGGGCGGGCGCCGCTGTCGCGGCGCCCGCCCCCTCGTCGTCTCGCGAGACCGCAGCCTCGCTCAGAAGCTCAGTCTCAGAGCC
>JAZBOM010000477.1:0-2807 GCA_036351205.1 Thermoleophilia bacterium
ACGACGCCGTCCTCCGTCGACGCCCGGGCCAGTGCCGGCAGCGCGACCGGGGTGCGCACGACCTCGACGCCGAAGGGCGCCGCGAGGCGCTCGGCCAGCCGGGTCACGGTGAGCGGCAGGGCGATCCGCGCCCCTCGCGGCGCCTGCTGGGCGACGAGCCGCACGAAGAGCAGCAGCACCTTCTCGGCGGGCACCTCCCGGCCGCGGTCGTCGACGAGGTACAGCCGCTCCGCGGCCGGCCCGATGATGAAGCCAAGGTCGGCCTCCATGACACCCACCACGCGCCCGACCTCGGCGATGTTGGCGCTGAGTTCCTCGGGGCCCATGGTCGGCCGGTCCGGCTCGGTGAAGGCGCGCAACGCGAGGACCTCGGCGCCCAGCCGGCCCAGGATGTTGGGTAGCGAGTAGGCGGCCGGCGAGTAGGAGTAGTCGACGACCATGCGGTAGGCGCGCGCGCGGATGCGCTTCAGGTCCCACGCGCGCATCAGCGCGCGCAGGTACCCCTCCAGGGCCCGGTCGGGGAAGTGGATCTCGCCGAACTCGCTGTAGAAGGCGCGGCGGAAGTCCTGGCGGCCGTAGTACTTCTCGATGTCCTTCTGGCGCTTGTCGGCGATGTTGACCCCGGGGGGCTCGAAGACCTGGATCTGCATCGACTCCGGGTCCCAGGGGGCGATGCGCACGTGCATCCCGCCGTCCGAGTTGCCGCTCTTGACCTCGAAGCGATTGATGGCCGAGCTCGCGATGCGCAGGTCGCGGACGACGACGCCGGTCGAGTTGAGCCCGCACATGAGAGCACGCTTGATGACCCGCGAGGCGGGGTGCGCGTCGCGGCTCGTGCTCACGCGCGCGCCCTTGGGCAGCGAGGTGCCGTAGGCCATCGCCATCTGGAGCGCGCGTTCGGCGGTGATGTCGACGTTGATGAGGCCGACCACGCCCTCCTTGCTGAAGAGCTGCGAGGTGCCGCGCGACTCCCAGATGATGCTCGAGTTGACCTGGGCCCCGGACTCCACCGTCTTGAAGGGGTAGATCCGCACCCCGGGGGCGACGTAGGCCTGCTCGTTGATCATGCACTCGTCGCCCACGGCGGCACCTTCGCTGAGCGTGACGCCGCCCTTGATGTCGACGTTCTTGCCGACGATGCTGCCGTAGACCTTGCTCGAGGCGCCGATGTAGGTGTTGGAGTCGACGACACTGTGGCGCGTCTCGGCGTAGCCCTTGACGACGACGTTGTTGCCGAGCACCGAGTACGGCATGATGCGCGCCCTCGGGTCGATCTTGGCGTAGTTGCCGATGAAGGCGGGGCCCTTGACGTTGTCGAGCGAATCGAGGCCCGAGGTCGCGCCGATGAAGACGCGCCCCTCGAGCTCGATGCCCTCGACCTCGGCCCGCACCTTGCCGTCGAGCAGGTCGCGGTTGGCGTCGAGGAACTGCGGCAAGCTGCCGATGTCCTGCCAGTACCCCTCCTCAGCCACGTATCCGTAGAGCGGCGCTCCCTGCGCAAGGAGCAGCGGGAAGAGCTCCTGGCTGAAGTCGAAGGGCCTGTCGGCCGGGATGTGGCGGAAGACGTCGGGCTCGAGCACGTAGATGCCGGTGTTGACGGTGTCGGAGAAGACCTGCCCCCAGGTCGGCTTCTCGAGGAAGCGCTCGATGCGGCCGTCGGCGTCGACGACGACGACGCCGAAGTCGAGCGGGTTCGCCACTCGCTTGAGGACGATCGTGACGAGCGCCCCGCGCGCCTTGTGGGCGGCGACGACGGCGTCGAGGTCGATGTCGGTGAGGGCGTCGCCGGAGATCACGACGAAGGCCTCGTCGGCGAGGTACGACTCGGCCAGCTTGACGCTCCCCGCGGTGCCCGCCGGGGAGGTCTCCACCGAGTAGTTCAGGCTCACGCCCAGCGTCGAGCCGTCGCCGAAGTAGTCGCGGATGACCTTGGGCAGGAAGGCGAGGGTGACGACCGTCTCCTCGATGCCGTGGCCCCTGAGCAGCTCGAGGATGTACTCCATGCAGGGCTTGCCGAGCAGCGGCACCATCGGCTTGGGCTGGTTGCTGGTCAGCGGGCGCAGGCGCGTGCCTTCGCCCCCCGCCATGACGACTGCGCGCATCGCGTGCCCCTTGCGCCTGGTAGGCAGGATCCCTCTGTGCGCGACCTATCGTATCAGCGGGCGACCGCGTGGAAACGTGTGTCCTCGCGGGGACGGGCGCGAAGGGCAGGCGTCTGCGACCCTGGAAGGCCGCCGCGCCGGCTCCAAAGGCGGGCGGGCGGGCGTCGCCCGCCCCTCCCCTCAGCCCTGGTCGGCCGCCGCCCGGGCGGGCCGCTCAGCCTTGCTCGGCCGACCGCTCGACGAGGTAGAAGCGCAGGCCGCGGTAGAGGTAGAGGAAGGCCGAGCCCACGTAGAGCACGAGGCCGATGCCGTAGAAGAACCAGCCCAGCACGCGAAGATCGACGATGAAGAACTGCAGCCCGAGGATGAGGACGAAGTTGGCCGCTCTCCCCCAGGCACTGACCGCCGGGCCGGCGCTCGTGAAGCGCTTGACCGGCAGGGCGAGCAGCAGGATCACGCCGTCGCGCAGGAGGATCGGCAGCACGGCGAGGAAGGGCAGCGTGTCGTACCACCAGAGCATGGCCACGATGGTGAAGAAGAAGGCGCGGTCGACGATCGGGTCGAGCCAGCGCCCGAACTCGCTGCGCACGTCGAACTGGCGCGCGATGAGGCCGTCGATCACGTCGGAGAGGCCGGCCGCGAGGATGATGACGGCCGTCGTCCACGACGGCCCCGGCACGTCGCGCCCGTACACGACGACGATGA
>JAZBOM010000478.1:0-3268 GCA_036351205.1 Thermoleophilia bacterium
CGGACCGTCCTGCCAGACCAGGTGCCGACCCTGCAGGTCGGGCCCGTGGAAGCGCAGTCCGCCTTCGGCGGTGACGCGCCACCCGGTCGGCGTGCGGCGCACGTCGACATTGGGGCCGCCGAGGCGTCGCTCGGCGGCGTAGCCGGCGGCCCCCAGGAGACCTCCGGCCAGCACGGCGACAAGGGCGATGAGGATCGCGCGGGGACTGACGAGGGGTGGCCGTCTCGGCGACCCGTCGGCCAGGGGCAGGGGGACGGGAGCGGGGTGCATACTCTCTTGTCGGCCGGTCGCCCGCGGCACGTGAGCACACGGACCGCGCGGGCCGGACGCCGGCCGTCGGCGGAAGCGGCGCTCAGGCGCCGGCGTTGATGGAAAGCAGGTCGCTGTACAGCGCGTACGCCGTCTGCGTGAGCAGCGCGTCGCGCTCGACGACCTGCACCTCGCCCATGAGGTCGGTGCGGATGACGACCGTCGACATCGAGCCGCCGACGGCGAAGAACGGGTGGTCGGGGTCGACCTCGACGAGGCGGACGGCGGCCGACACCGCCGGCGGCTCGGCGGCCGCGGCCGGCGTTCCCGCGCCCTCGGCTGCATCGCTCGTCGCCACGGTGTGCGGGGCGCCGAGCACCGGCAGGCGCTCGGCGCCGTCCACGACCTCGGCCGCGCAGACGACGCGCAGGCGCCGGCCGGCCGCGCGCACCGCGGCGACGCGCTCGGCGCCGACGGCGCGGATGCTCTCGCGCGGCACGTCGGCCGGCGTGAGGCGGGCGTCCATCAGCACGTTGGCGAGCGCCGCCGTCTTGCTCGCCGCGTCGACCCCGTCGATGTCGTGCGAGGGGTCGGCCTCGGCGAAGCCCTCGGCCTGCACCCAGGCGAGCGCATCGTCGAAGGCCCGCCCCTCGGCCATCGCGTCGAGCAGGTAGTTGGTGGTGGAGTTGAGCACCCCGCCGATGCCGAGCACGCGCGTACCCGGCAGGCAGCGGGCGGCGAGGTTGTAGACGGGGCAGCCGTCCATCGTCACGCCCTCGAAGAGGAAGCGCCGCCCGCGGGCGGCGGCGAGGTCGGCGAGGCGGCGGTAGTCCCAGGCGATCGGGCCCTTGTTGACGCTGAGGACGTGCATGCCGCGCCTCAGCGCGTCCTCGACGTGGGCGATGGCCGTCGCCGCGCCGCCCTCCTCCTGCACGGTCGCCTCGACGAGCACGTCGGCGCCGGAGGCGGCGATGAGCTCGGCGCCGGGGCGGGCCGGCTCGGCGAAGCCCCAGCCGGCCGGCGTCGCCGGCGGCGAGTGCAGGTCGCCCGGCTCGAGCCCGGCGGCACGCAGCGTAGCCGCCGGGCTGAGGCCGGCCGGTGCGACGAGACTGCCGTGCGAGCGTGTGCCGGCGGCGGTGACGACGACCTCGAGGCCGAAGTGCTCCGCGAGGTCGCGCTCGCGCGCCGCCAGCACCTCACAGAGCCGGCGCGCGACGTTGCCGAAGCCCAGGATGCAGAGACGCACGCGGCGCGGCGCGGCGGCGTCCGCCGCGCCCGGGGCTGCGTGGGTACCGACAGGTGGCTTCATCACGGCCTCCCTTGCGGGTCAGCGTCGCCGGTCAGGAGCGGCCGTCGCGCGCCGACGCCGCGAGTTCGGCGACCGCGGCGATGAGGCGCTCGGCCTCGTCCATCGTGTTGTAAGGGGCGAGGCCCGCGCGCACCAGGCCGCCGCGGTCCATCAGCCCGAGGCGCTCCACCAGCTTGAACGCGTAGAAGTGCCCGTCCCAGAGGAAGAGGCCGCGCTCGCCCAACGTGCGGCAGGCGTCGGCGGCCTCGATACCGTCGATGGTGAACGAGACGGTCGACGTGCGCGGGTGACCCGCCGGCGGCCCGTACACGGTGACGCCGTCGATCGCCGAGAGCTCCTCGATGAGGCGGCGCGCGATCGGCCGCTCGTGCATCTCGGTCGCCAGCATGCCCGCCACGATCGCCCGCCGCCGGCCCCGCAGCTCCTCGGGGAGCTCGTCGGCCACGGCCTCCTCGTGACGGCGCCCGAAGTCGGCGATGAACTCGACCGCCGCCGCCGCGCCGGCGATGCCCTCGTGGTTCAGGGTGCCGGTCTCGAGCTTGAACGGCGGTTCGGGCTCCTGGGTGCTCAGCATCAGTGTGCGCAACGCGCCGAGGACGGGGCGGCGGGCGTAGGCCACGCCGATGTGCGGACCGAAGAACTTGTAGGCCGAGCAGAGCAGGAAGTCGCAGCCGATGGCCTTGACGTCGATCGGCCCGTGCAGGGCGTAGTGCACGGCGTCGACGACCGACAGCGCGCCGATCTCGCGGGCGCGCGCCGCGGCGCGCGCTACGTCGCTGACCGTCCCCACCGCGTTGGAGGCGTAGTTGAGGGCGATGACCTTGGTGCGCCCGGGCTTGACCATGGTCTCGAAGGCGTCCCAGTCGAGGGTGCAGGTCGAGGTGTGGACCGGGACTTCGCGCACGAGGACGCCGCGCTCGGCGAGCTGGAGCCACGGCCCGCGATTGGCCTCGTGGTCGATCTCGGTGATGAGGATCTCGTCGCCGGGCTGGAGGTCGCGGCCGATGGCTTGCGCGAGCAGGAAGTTGAGGGTGGTCATGTTGGCGCCGAACGCGACCTCGTCGGGGCCGCAGCCGAAGAAGTCGCCCAGCGCCTCGCGGGCGCCGGCGATCATCGCGTCGGTCTCCTCGGTCGTCGCGAAGAACCCGTGGATGTTGCTGTTGCTGGTGACGAGGTAGTCGTGCATGGCGTCGAGGACGCGCCGCGGGACCTGGGTGCCCCCGGGGCCGTCGAGGTAGGCCGCCGGGTGACCGGCGATGGTCCGGCTGAGGGCGGGGAACTGGCTGCGGACGAACTCGGTGTCGATGTGGGGCATGGTCCCTCCCGGACGAACGGCGGCGTCGCTAGTCTACAGCCGCGGTGCGCGATCGGCGGCCGGGGGCGCGGTCGGGGGCCGGGCGCGCGGAGCGTGCGACGCCGCGCGCGTCGGGCGGTCGGCGGGGCCGCCGGACGGGAGTGGTGCAGCCAGCGCCGCTTTGGGGCAGGATGGCCCCGTGACGGTGCGCGCGCAGAGGAGCCTGCCCGACGAGCTCGACCGCGAATTCGGCGTGGTCTGCTTCACGTGGCCCGGCGCCGCCGCCGACGGCCCCGTGCTGCGCGCCCTGCGCAGCGCCGTCGAGCGCCTCACGGCGCTGGGCGTCGACCTGGCCATCGTCGGGCGTGCCGGCGTGCGCGAGGTCGACGAGGCCCTCGGCGCCCGCCCGGGCGCCG
>JAZBOM010000479.1:0-3817 GCA_036351205.1 Thermoleophilia bacterium
TAGAGGGCGTCGGAGAGCGCGCCGTCGTCGATGACGGAGTACTTGATGTCGAGGCCGCAGTCCGTCAGCCAGCCGGCGATCAGCTTGCCCATCGACTGGCTCTCGACGGACGAGGTGCGCGCCTGGAGACGCAGCCTGATGTTCTTGCCCTCGTACTCGCGGAGGCCGTCGCCGTTCGAGTCGGTGTAACCGGCCGCGTCGAGCAGCTGGTTGGCCTTGGCGAGGTCGAAGCTGAAGGTCTCTTCGGCGGTGGGCTCGTAGTGGGCGTCGAAGTCGGCCGGCCACTCCCCTGCCGGCATGATCGTGGTCGCGGGACGGGCGTACCCGCCCCAGCCGATCTCGACCAGCTTCTCCTTGTCGATCGCCCAGGCGAGCGCCTGGCGGAAGCGGACGTCCCTGAGCACCGGATGACCCAGCGAGGTGTCCTCGCCGTAGCAGTTGAAGCACAGGTAGTCCCAGGTGAAGACGTTGCCCTTGAAGCCCTCGAAGCCGTCCTGCTCCGAGACCTGCGTGTACTGTGCCGTCGGCACGCCGTAGGCCGCGTCGATGGCGCCGATCTTGAGGTCCTGCGTCATCGTGTCGGCGTTCGTGTAGAACTCGAAGTAGATCTCGTCGATGGTCGGCTCGGTGCCCCAGTAGTCCGGGTTCTTGGTCAGGAGGATGTAGCTGCCCCGCTTCCACTCCTGGATCTGGAAGGGCCCCGAACCGACGAACGGATAGGTCACCTTGTGCTTCTCGGGATTGTCGATCTCGGACCAGACGTGCTCCGGGAAGCAGTAGATGTAGAGGCGCTCCATGTTGGCCTTGGGCGCGCTGCAGCGCACCTCGCAGGTGTAGTCGTCGACCGCCACCGCCTCGTCGATGAGCTTGGTGTAGGAGCTGTACGCGTAGAGGTCCTTCTCGACGATGTAGTTGTAGCTGAACGCGACGTCCTCGGCGGTCACCGGCTCGCCGTCGCTCCACACGGCGCCCTGGCGGATCTTGAGGGTCCACACGAGGCCGTCGTCCGACACCTCCCAGCTCTCGGCGATGCCCGGCACGGGCTCGCCGTCGGTGCCGTACCCGATGATGTAGTCGTAGTTGAGGCACCAGGCCTCGTAGTCGATGGTGCCGTAGCCGACGAACGGGTTCAGGTTGTCGGGCGGCTCTATGGTGCCGACCCTGAAGACCACCTCTTCGCTGCCGGCGGCCGGCGACGGGCTGTCGTCGGCGGCGAGCGCGACGCCGAGGCCGCCGGCGGCGGCCGCCGCAAGCAGAGCCGCGATCAGAAGGAAGACGTACGTCGCGAATCGCGACCGGGTGTTGCCTGATGCCATGACTCCCCCTGTGTGATGCTTGCGCGCCGCGGGGCGCTCACCTCGGCCCCGCGCCCGCCTGACTCCCCCACGTCTCCAAGGGTACCGACTGACGATTCCCCTGCAAAGAGAGGTAGTACGGCAAAGCGAGTCCGGGCGGCCGCGAAAACCTGCCCAAGGTTGGCCAAAGCGCCGCGCAGGCGCGTCGAAGTCCGGTCGCGACGGGCCCGCGCCAGGGGTCGGTCCGCCGGCGGACCGTCAGACGCGGGCCTGGAGGGCGCGTGGTCTCGAGATGCGCGGCCCGGCGTGCCGGCCGGCGTCGTCAGACGAGCCGCTGGGCGTGCCGGTCGGCAGCGGCGACGATGCGGTCGAGCTCGGCGTGCACGTCGGCCGGCAGGGGCTCCGGCCGGTGCTCGCGCTCGAGGCGCAGGTACTCGTCGAACGCCGCCCGCCGGGCCGCCTCGGGGTGCAGACCCTGGGAGGCGGCCGTGGCCAGGTCGTCGAGCGTCGCGGCGGCGCTGCGGCTCGCCTCGAGGAGGCGAGCCGCCCCCTCGCCGTACGTGCGTCCGTGGGCGAGCCAGGGCGGCAGACGGAAGTCCCGGAGGTGCTGGCGGGTGTGCCGCTCCTTGAGGAAGTAGCCGCGGGGGCCGACGGTGCGCACGACGTCGAGGGCGAGGTCTGCCTCGTCGAAGGCGAACGGGGTCAGGGTCTCGCGTGCGTCGAGCAGCGCCTCGCAGTCGAGTACGAGCCGCTCGGGGATCTGGACCATCGAGCCACCCGCGAGCCCGATGTAGCCGCAGAGCTCGCTGCCGCAGAGGGCGGAGAGGATCCCGCCGACGCCGGCCTGTCGACCCGCCGTCCAGCCGACCCCGGCCTCGTCGTTGTCCACGCCGCCCCCCGCGAGCGACGGGACCCCCCAGGCGTGCGCGAGCTGCGTCGCGATCCAGCCGACGGGTGTGGCGAGCTCGCTGAGGTACCCGCCCGTCGAGGGGTCCATGAGCGAGACGAGGACCGAGTGGAACACGGGCGCGCCGGGGAAGGCGAGCTGGAGCAGGACCATCCCGCTGACGACCTCGGCGTCGCCCTGCACGAGGGCGCCGGCCACCGATGCCGGGGCCGTCGTGCCCATGGTCGTCATCGCCATGAAGCTCACGGGGATGCCCGCCTCGGCGTAGGTCAGCGCGCACTCCAGACCTTGGTCGTCGTGGCCGAGGGGGCTGATCGTGCAGATGTTGGCGCAGATCGGCGAACGGGCGCGGACGGCGTCGTCGCCGTCGCGGACGGTGCGCGCCATCTCGACGATGTAGGGGGCGAGCGCCGGCCGCACCGTGGTGCCGCCGCGCACGTGCTTGAGCGTGTTCGTGAGGCCGGCGTGGCACTCGTACAGCGGCGCCGTGAGGCCGTGGTCCTGGGCGCTCACGGGGGGCCAGTAGAAGGCCAGCAGCGGCAGGGCGTCGCAGACGCGGGCGAGGCGAGCCACGTCGTCGGTGGTCGAGGAGCGCAGCTCACGCGTCTGCGGGTCGACGACGTGCACCCCGACCCCCTCGGTGCAGACGTAGCTGCGCGTGCCGTCCAGCACGAGGTCGAGGCGTTCCTCGCGGGCCCCGAGGACGAAGGCCCGCGGGGCCGTCGCCATGGCCCGCGTCACGAGGTCGGCGGGCAGCCGGACGACGTCGTCGTCGCCGACGGCGCCGCCGTGGTCGGCCAGGATCTCCCGGGCGCGCGCCGAGGGGATGTGCACGCCGACCTCTTCGAGCAGGGTCAGCGTGGCGGCGCGCAGCCGCTCGACCCCGCGGGGCTCGAGCGGGGGGTCGCAGGCACGGGGCGTGAGGGCGACGAGGTCGGGCGTGCGGCTCGGGCTCTCACTCGTGCGGCTCGGGCTCTCGCTCATGGTCGTCCTCCTGCGGTCGCGGGCGCGGCGCGGCGCCATGGGGCAGCCGCCCCCGAAGTCTGACAGCGAAGTCGCGGCGGCGACAAGACCCGCGGCGTACAGGGTTGTCGGGCGGAGCTCGATCGCGAGTCGGCCGCCCGCCCGCTGAGGCGGCTGTGTCCGGGCGACGAGGCCGGCACTCCCTGAGGACTTGCGCGGTCCTGCCGCCCGCAGGATGCTTCGCCGTGTGAACGGGACGCTGGGACGACCCCCCGAAGGACGGCTGGCCCTGGCCGCGCCGCAGCGAGACGCGGTGCGGGCGGGGGTCGACGCGTTCGCCGAGGGCGGCAACGCGGTCGACGCCGCGCTCGCGACCGCCGTCGCACTCGCCGTCGCCTACCCTCACATGGCGTCGCCGGGCGGCGACGCCTTCATCCTCGTCCACCATCCCGACGGCCGCGTGACGGCGCTCAACGGCAGCGGGGCGGCGCCGCGCGACGCCGACGCCGGCGCGCTGCGGCGCGGCGAGGGCCAGGCGTCCTTCGGGGGGTCGTCCCAGCGTCCCGTTCACACGGCGAAGCATCCTGCGGGCGGCAGGACCGCGCAAGTCCTCAGGGAGTGCCGGCCTCGTCGCCCGGACACAGCCGCCTCA
>JAZBOM010000480.1:0-2363 GCA_036351205.1 Thermoleophilia bacterium
CGCCGGCAGCGGGTCCGGCGGCCTCAACCCGCCGCTCGCCGCGCGCCAGAAAGGCGTGAACACCTTGTACGGCCCGCCCTGCGCAGTCTCGACGGCGTCCGGGGCGACGAGCAGTGCGGCCGACGGTACGACGACCACCTCGATGCCTGCCTCGCCGAGCGTGCGGCGGACGGCGTCGTCCTCGGCGCGTTGGGGCGGGTCGATTCCACGCGCCCAGACGACCCGGCTCGCGCCGGCTTCGGCGGCCAGCCCAGTCACGGCCGCTGCAACGGCGTCGGGACCCGAGCCGGCGGCGCGCACCACGAGCACGGAACTGTGGCGCCGCAGGTCGTCTCCGAGGGCGATCAGGGAGCGCGCGAGCCACCAGCGTGCAGCGGCGCCGGGTACGCCCCCTCGTGCCGCTTCGAGCCCGGCGGCCGGGGTATCGGTCCGGGGCCACAGTGCGATCGGCAGGGCGTGCCCGCCGCTCCGGCTCGCCTCGGTCAGCGCCGGGTTGTCGAGCAGCCGCAGGTCGCGACGCAGCCAGACGATCGTGACTCCACGCCGGTCTTCCATCCGGTCCCTCTGTCGAAGGGGTGCCTTCACCCTCAGGTGCAGGGTGAGCGGCGTCGCGCTCGGTGTACCCTAGCAGCGATGAGCGCACTCGTGACACGGTCCGGCCGGGCGTCCGCTGGGCTCTTGCCTGCGCGTACTCGCTGGGCGTGCGTGCTCGCCCTGCTCGCGCTCGTCCTCGCACTGGCAGGCTTCTCGGCCTGCAGCGGGAGCGACGAGCCCGGCGCGACGCAGAGCCCCGGCGTCGTCCGCGTCGCCGGTGGTCTGATCTCGGGCACGGAGGTCGACGGCGTCCGCGCGTACCTGGGGATCCCGTACGCGGCGCCGCCCGTCGGCGACCTGCGCTGGCGGCCGCCGCAGTCACCGGACTCCTGGGAGGGAGTCCGCACGTGCGTGCGCTACGGGCCGTCGTGCCCGCAGCCGCTCGGCGACGGCCTCAGCTTCTTCCCTCTCGGCGAGACCGACGAGGATTGCCTCTACCTCAACGTGTGGACGCCCGGAGCCGTTGCGGAGGGCGACGGGACCGGCGGCGCCGCGGAGGGCACCACGGACGGCGCGGCGGACGGCGCGGCGGACGGCGCCGCGGAGGGCGCCGCGGAGGGCGCCGCGGACGGCGCCGCACCACTCCCCGTCATGGTCTGGATCCACGGCGGCGGCTTCTCCACCGGCAGCGGCTCGCTCGACGTGTACTCGGGGATCGGCCTGGCCCGACTCGGCGCGGTCGTCGTCACCATCAACTACCGGCTCGGGCCGCTGGGGTTCCTGGCGCATCCAGCCCTCTCGGCAGAGGACCCCTCGGGCGCCTCGGGCAACTACGGACTCCTCGACCAGATCGCCGCGCTCGAGTGGGTGCGGGAGAACGTCGCCGCGTTCGGCGGCGACCCGGAGAACGTCACCGTGTTCGGCGAGTCGGCCGGCGGGATGAGCATCTGCGACCTGATGGTGAGCCCGCCGGCCGAGGGCCTCTTCGCGCGGGCGATCGTGCAGAGCGGCCCGTTCGACTCGAGCGGCGCCGGCATGGACGCCGTGCGCCCGCTCGCCGAGGCGGAGGAGACGGGGCGCGAGCTCTCGCGGCGGCTCGGCTGCGACGAGGCGCCCGACGAGCTCGCGGCGCTGCGCGCCGTCCCCGTCGGGCGCCTCCTGCGTGCCGCCGAGCGCACCGTCCCGCGCGGGCCCGGCGGCCTCGGCTTCGTCCCGGTCGTCGACGGCGTCGTGCTGCCCGGCGACCCGGCGGCGCTCTTCGCCGCCGGGGAGCTCCACGACGTCGACCTGCTCGTCGGCGCCAACGCCGACGAGGCCGATCTCTTCCTGCTCGGGATGCGGGGCGCGACGGCGGCGCAGCTGACACGGTACGTGCGCCGCCTCTACGAGCCCGACGACGACGCCGTCCTCGAGCTCTTCCCCGACGACGAGCACGGTTCGCGCAAGGCTGCCCTGAGCAAGGCGGTCACGGTGATGGGCTTCCTCGCCCCGGCGCGTTTCGCCGCCGCCTCGGTCGCCGAGGCGGGCGCCGACGCCTACCTCTACCACTTCGCCCGCGTCCCCCCGGCGGTCGGCGACCTCGGCGCCTTCCACGGTCTCGAGATCCCCTACGTGTTCGGCAACCCGGTCCTCGTGCTCGACGTGACCGGCGGTGTGGACGGCGAGCTCTCGCGGGCGATGATGCGCTACTGGGTGTCGTTCGCGCGCGACGGCGACCCGAACGACGGCGTGGGCGCGGCGGCCGGTACCGGCTCCGAGACCGCGTCGGGTGACGACGAGGCGGCCGACGCAGCGTTGCCCTCCTGGCCCGCGTACGATCCCGCGAGCGA
>JAZBOM010000481.1:0-2145 GCA_036351205.1 Thermoleophilia bacterium
GCTCCCGGACACGTACCTCATCTCCCTCACGGCCACGCCGCCCTACGACGTCACGGGTCCTGAGTGGGCCAAGTACCAGGAGCTCTGCGGGCCGATCGACGAGGAGATATCGGCGCTCGAACTTGTGAAGGCGGGGACCCTGTGCCCGCATCAGGACTATGTGTGGCTCGTCAAGCCGTCGATGGTCGAGCGGGACGCAGTGCACACCTACGAGAGCGCCGTCAAAGCGCTCTGCGAGGACCTTCTGGCGGACCAGGCATTCCGCGCCGCGGTGCGCGCCCACCCGTGGCTGGCGTCTCCCGAGACGCATGCCGAGCAACTCCTCGAGGCGCCGCAACAGGCCGTCGCGATGCTCGTCTTCCTGGCCGCCGTGAACGAGCCGCTTCCGTCGGGCCTGCTGAACATGCTCGATGCGCTCCCCGGTGACCTGCCACAGCTCGATCGTTCGTGGTGGCAGGTGCTCGTGCAGTCCTACGTCTTCGAGCCTCACTGGCCCCCGACCGAGGAGCGCGAGGCGCACCGCGAGGCGCTCGTCAGGCGGCTGCGCCGCGACAGCCTCCTCTGGAGGCGGGAACTCCGTCTGGATGGTTCGCGCGGGGTGCAGGCGCACCTGTCCCTGAGCCCGTCCAAGATCGGGGCCTGCGTCGACATCCATCGCCTCGAGGCCGGGTTCCGCGGAGACACGTTGCGGCAGGTCATCCTGACTGACTACATCCGGGACGACGACGTGGAGGAGCCGGGTACCACGCGCTGGCTCGGCGCCTGGCCGGTGTTCCGTGACCTCGTCGGGCAAGCGAGCACCTCCGAGCGGCCGCGGCTCGCGCTTCTCACCGGCCGACTGGCGGTCGTCCATGACGAAGCGGTCACCGAGTTACGCAGCCGCGTGCACGACGTCGACCTCGAGGTCGTGGGGCTGGCCTCGCTCCCGGGCTACTCCCGCGTCGCCCTTGACGGCGGGCATCTCGTCCGGGCCTTCACGGCGCTGCTCGCCGACGGCGTCGTGAGGACGCTGGTGGGCACGCGCGCGCTGCTCGGGGAGGGTTGGGACTGCCCGTGCATCAACTCTCTGGTCCTGTGCAGCTTCGTCGGCTCCTTCATGCTGACGAACCAAATGCGCGGCCGCGCCATCCGCGTCGATGCGGCGCGGCCGGACAAGACGGCGAGCGTATGGCATCTCGTCGCCCTGGCCCCCGGTTCGTGGACCGGCCTCGGCGACGCGCTCGACCTGCAGCGGCGGTTCAGCACCTTCGTCGGCGTGGGAGCCACGCGGCAGGTGATCGAGAGCGGCCTCGACCGCCTCGACCTTCCATTCGTCGAGGGCGGTCTGCTGAGGCCCGACGTCGTCGACGCCGACGCGGTCAACGCGGACATGGCCGAGCGCCTGCGGGCGTCGCCTGGGCTCGCGGTCCGCTGGCGCGACGCGCTCGTGTCGGGACACGCGGCGCGTCTAGTGCCCGATGTCGTGACCCCCCGGCCCCCGCGTGCCTCGCCGTTCCTGCTCACGAACACGTTCCGACGCCTGTTCCTGACCGTCATGTGGACCATCCTGACGACGGCCGGGTGGGTGCTGCAGGGCGTGCCGGCGCTGCGCGGTACCGGCCCAAGGGTCCTCTTTGTGGTACTGGCCTTGGCCTTCGGCCTCGGACTCGTCTTGTCGCTGCCCAAGCTCTACCGCGCGGTGGCGATCCTCGTGCGTCACCTGCCCGTGGACGGGGCCGTACGGCAGATGGCGGTCGCGCTTCGGGATGCGCTGCTTGCTACGCGGGTGATCGAGCCGGCTGGACGCCGCCTCGAGGTCCATACGGAGGAGCTGGAGGACGGCGGCATCTCGGTCTGGCTGGATGGTGCGGAGTTCCGCGAGCAGGCACTCTTCGCCGACTCCGTCGCCGAGCTGCTTGGCCCGATCCAGAACCCCCGGTACCTGATCACCCGGCGAAGCGGTGGCCGCTGGCTCGTGCGGACTGACTACCACTCCGTGCCGCAGGCCCTCGGCGTGAAGAAGGAGCGGGCAGAGCTCTTCCACGAGCAGTGGCGCAAGCATGTCGGGCCGGGAGAGCTCGTGTACACGCGCACGCCGGAGACCCGGAAGCTCCTGCTCAGGGCGAGGGTGAGAGCCTTCTCCGCCGCCATGGGTGAGAAGGCGAC
>JAZBOM010000482.1:0-2060 GCA_036351205.1 Thermoleophilia bacterium
CGACCTGCACCCCGGGGTGCGCGCCGCGCTCGAGCGCTCCGGCGTCACCCGGCTGTACGCCCATCAGCGCACGACGTGGGACCTGCTCCAGGGCGACGCCAACGTCATCCTCGCCACCGGCACGGCCAGCGGCAAGTCGCTCGCCTTCACGCTGCCCACCCTGCAGGCGATCGCCGCCGACCCGCAGTCGCGCGCGCTCTACCTCTACCCCACCAAGGCGCTCGCCCAGGACCAGCTACGCAAGCTCGGCGCGCTGCGCGCGCCCGGCGCGTCGCCCGCCGTGTACGACGGCGACACGCCGGCCGATCAGCGCGCAGCGATCCGCCGCACGGCGAACCTGCTCCTCTCCAACCCGGACATGCTGCACGTCGGCGTCCTGCCGGCGCACGAGCGCTGGGCCGAGTTCCTCCACCACCTGCGCTACGTCGTGCTCGACGAGGCGCACGTGTACCGGGGCGTGTTCGGCTCCCACGTCGCCCAGGTCGTGCGACGCCTGCGACGACTCTGCGCCGCCTACGGAGCCGACCCCCGTTTCGTGCTCGCGTCGGCGACCATCGCCGCGCCGCACGCCTTCGCCGAACGGCTCATCGGCCTGCCCTTCACGGCGGTAGAGGACGACGGCGCGCCCCGCCACGAACGCGCCGTCGTCTTCTGGAACCCGCCCCTCGAGGATCCCGCGCAGGGCACCCGGCGCAGCGCTCTCGCCGAGGCCGCCTACGTGACGAGCGAGGCGGTACTCGGCGGCGCGCGCGTGATCGCCTTCGCGCCGACGCGCAAGGCGGCGGAACTGGTCTTCGGGGCGGTCCGCCGCCGGCTCGACGAGCGCGACCCCGGCGCCGCCGAGCGCGTGCGCCCGTACCGCGCCGGCTACACGCCGCAGCAACGCCGCGACATCGAGCGCCGCCTGTTCGAGCACGAGCTCGACGCCGTCGTCGCGACCAGCGCTCTCGAGCTCGGCATCGACGTCGGCGAGCTCGACGTCGCCCTGGTCACCGGTTTTCCCGGCACGGTCACCAGCCTGCGGCAGCGCTGGGGGCGCGCGGGCCGGCGAGGCCACGGCTACGCCGTGCTCGTCGCCGGCCAGGACGCCCTTGACCAGTACTTCATGCGCGAGCCGGAGCGCCTCCTCGGCCGCAGCGTCGAGGAGGCGGTGATCGACCTCCACAACCCGCACATCAGCGCACCGCACCTCGAGGCGGCCGCCTACGAGCGGCCGCTCACCGACTCCGACGAGGCCTACTTCGGGGAGCCGGGGCTCCTGCTCGCCGAGCGCCTGGCGCAGGGCGGGCGCCTGCGGCGACGCGGCGACGGCCTGGCCTGGGCCCAGCCGCACTCGCCCGCCGCCGAGACCTCCCTGCGCAGCGCCTCGACCCGGCGCTTCGCCATCGTCGAGTCGCGCGACGGGTCGATCCTCGGCACCCTCGAGGAGGAGCGCGTCTTCCGCTTCGCGCACCCGGGCGCCGTCTACCTGCATCTCGGCGAGAGTTACCTCGTGCGGCGTCTCGACCTCGAGCAGCGCCTCGTGCTGGTCGACGACTTCCCCGGCGCCTACTACACCCAGGCCAAGGTCGACAAGCACGTGCTGATCGCCGGCCAGGGGCTGCCGCGGCCCCTGTGCGCGGGCGCCTCCCTCTTCTTCGGCGAGATCGAGGTGACCGAGCAGGTCGTCGCCTACCAGAAGCGCGACGTGAGCGACGGGCGGGTGCTCGACACCACGCCGCTCGAGCTCCCGGAGCAGGTCTTCACGACCGAGGCCCTGTGGCTCACGCTGACCCCCGAGCTGCTGCAGAGGTCACTCGCGGGTCTGATGGAGGAGAAGGCCGACACCGCGGCAGGCGGCGGCGTCGCGGACGCGGCCGCCCACGCGCCCGGCGCCGCGACCGCATCCGCCACCGCCGACCCCGCCCCGCACGTGCCCGGTGCCCTGCACGCCGCGGAGCACGTGCTCATCGCCCTCCTGCCGCTGTATGCGATGTGCGACCGCTGGGACGTCGGCGGGCTCTCGACTCCCTGGCATTCGCAGACCGACCTGGCGACGATCTTCGTCTACGACGGCTACC
>JAZBOM010000483.1:0-2032 GCA_036351205.1 Thermoleophilia bacterium
GCCGGGTCGGCGGGCCGGGCGCAACCGGCGCGGGCGTTCGACCGCGCGCCCGCTCCCTGCATCGTCATCGGCCGAGGGCTATCGTCACCCGTGACCCATATGAACGCACGGGTCAGACTCGGCACATGACTGCACAAGATCCCAGCGGGCCTCGCGAGCACCAGGACGCGGCGACGGCCACTGACAGCCTCGATCTGATTCTCGATACGGCGCGCCGGGGCTACGAGCAGCAGATCGCGACCTTCGAGAGTCATCGCGCACGCGCCGGCACACTGCTGGCCTTCGCTGCGGTGCTTGTCACCTTCTCTGCAGCGACCAGTCCATCGACCGGCCACGCGCCGACGCAGGCGGCCGGCACTGCCTGTGTTCTGCTGGCTGCCGTCCTCTTCCTCGTCGCTTCGTCTGGCTCGGGTCTGCGCCTGGTCCCGACGCTCCGGTGGCTGAAGACGGCGGAGGTCGGCGACGGTGCGGTCACAACGAAGGAGCGACTCCTGCGCAGCATCCTCGCAGCACTCGAGGCGAATCGGCGGCCGCTCGCGCGGCTGGAGGCCTTCATCTCCATCGGTCTCCTGTGGCTTCTTATGGGTACCACGGTCATTGGTGTGCGTTTCGCCCTGCTGCTAGTCTAGGAGCGACCGATGAGATCATCTGCACACAAGACCGGCACCTCGCAGAACGGACCATGGCGCGACTGGCCCCAAGGGCCTCCGCTGCCGCCGTCCGTGTACGACGACGTCCCTGGGCTTCCGCCCTTCGAGCCCGACTCGGTCGAGTACATGCCTGGCGGGCTTGAGATCGCTTGGTACTGGTTTCGGGGGCTCTTTCGCCGCCAGTCGCACGACCGCGCGGCCTGATCTGCGGCAACGTCGGGGTTCTGGCGCGGCAGCCTATACATCGCCCTGACACATCGGGAGGCTGAGACCGTGAAGATCACGTACTTCCCGGACACTGATTCCCTCTACATCGACCTCGCTGAGCGGAGCGGCGTCGACGCGATCGAGGTGGGCGACGGCCTCGTCATCGACCTCGACAGCGAGGGTCATCCCGTCGGCATCGACATCGACCAAGCATCACGGCACGTCGATCTCCGAACGTTGAGCGTAGGACGAATCCCCTTCGAGGCGGAGAAGGCGTCGAGCGAGCCCCATCGAGCCGCTGAAGCGTCACCGGCGACCAGCGGCGCGATGAGCCCACCCGCGCAGACCGATCGACCCCGGCGCGACTCCTTCTGGGATGAACCGATGGGGCCGCCTGAGCCGCCGTCGGGCATCCACGACAT
Organism: Thermoleophilia bacterium; assembly: GCA_036351205.1. Lineage (GTDB taxonomy): Bacteria > Actinomycetota > Thermoleophilia > UBA2241 > UBA2241 > UBA2241. The sequence goes on from JAZBOM010000483.1 coordinate 1,280, forward strand.
GCCTGGGTTGCCGCCCTACGACCCGGAGATGCTCTCCCGTGAGCGCAGCGGTTTCGAGCTGATGTGGGGCCTGCTTCGCAGACTCTTCACTCGTCACGCGCACGACTGCGCAGCATGACCTCGCCCTCGCAGACTGAAGACCTCCTCGCCCTCGCTTGCGAGCTCGCGCGCGCGGCCTCGGCCCTGCACCTCGAGCGCCTCGGCGAGCCCGGCGACGTCGACCGCAAGTCGGCCTCCAACGACCTCGTCACCGATGTCGACCGCGCGGTCGAGGCGCACATCGCCGAGGTGCTCGGGCGCGAGCGGCCGGGCGATGCGCTCCTGGCCGAAGAGGGCGCGCTGCGCAAGGGCACGAGCGGGGTCCGCTGGGTCGTCGACCCGCTCGACGGCACCACCAACTTCACGCTTGGCTTCCCCTTCTTCGGCTGCTCGATCGCGGTCGAGGTCGACGGTGAGCCGCTGCTCGGTGTCGTCAGCCACTCGAGCCTCGGGCGCCTGTACACGGGGGTCGAGGGCGGCGAGGCGCGGTGCGAGAGCTTCGGCGGGGCCGGCCCGGCGCGCGACGCGAGCTTCGACGGGGGCGGCGCGTCGTGTGGCGACGGGCCGGGCCCAGGCGGTGGGCGGCGGCTCGCGCTGCCGCGCCGGCCCAAGCCGCTGCGCTCGTCGGTCGTCGCCACGGGGTTCTCGTACAGCCGCGCCCAGCGCGAGCTGCAGGGCACGGTCGCCGCGAGGCTCCTCGGGCAGGTCGCCGAC